>CAYFFP010000002.1:40478-75543 GCA_964342515.1 uncultured Candidatus Saccharibacteria bacterium | reverse complement strand
CCACCTCTTTCCACGTGTCAAAGATATGGTTCTGCACTGCCATGTCTTCCGGATAAAAATCCCGCACGCCTTTATAGGGTTCAGTTGAAAGAGGTTTTTTATCTCCCCTACTAAGGGGAGCACTCGCCGTCCCCCGCCTGCGCCGAGGCTTCGGCGGGCAGGTCAAACTTAATCCAGCCGAGAAAGGCATCCGAAACGACGTAGTGTGAGGCGCCAACCGTCTTTGACATGGTATAGGCAAGCTCGTGTTTGAAGGGAGTTTCGGAATCTATTTCTGCGCCTCCGGCGCTTTCAACCAAGGTCTTGATCCTGTGAGCTACTCCCGCGATATCCTCCTCGGCAATGCTTGGCAGTATAAGATAACCTATCTCGTAAATTTGCATAGGGCTCACATTATCATACGCAGGGCGTTCCCGACAAGAGCTTCCCGTACTTCATCAAAGTCCGTATTTCTCAACTCCGCAATTTTCTTAACGACCTCTCTCACAAACTCTGGCTCATTGCGCTTGCCTCGGTAAGGCGCCGGAGTGGCGTAAGGGGCATCGGTTTCAGAGAGAATTTTATCGAGAGGGGCTTTTTTAATCACTTCGTCATAGTCGGAGGTGAAAGTAATCACCCCCGTGAAAGAGACCGTGAAATTAAGAGCGAAGAACCTCTCCGCCGTTTGCCAATCTCCCGCGAAAAAATGCACATTGCCTCGTAGATTATTAAATTGCCCGATAATTTCTAAAACTTCTTCGTAGGCGTTGCGGGCGTGAATCATTAGCGGCTTATTGTGCTTTAGGGCAAATTCAATCTGATTTATAAATAATTTTTTCTGTCTTTCGTAATCTTCCTCCTTTTTCGCGTGATAAAAATCGAGGCCGCACTCTCCCACGCAAACCACTTTCGGATGTTTTATTAAATCTCCAAATTTTTCAATATTGAAATCTTCCGATTTATTATCGACAGGATGGATACCGATGCTTGCGTAAATTTCAGGGTGCTTCTCGGCAAGCTCTACCGCAAGGCTTGATGACTGATAATCAGTGCCGACTACTATCGTATGCGTCTCCGTCTCCTTGAGCCTGCTGACTACAGCATCAAGGTCATCTTTATAATCCGCAAAATTCAAATGTGAATGCGCGTCGAAGTATTTAGGCATTTAGGCGCGGGAAAAGTGGCTTGGTAATTTTGTTTTCGTTAATTGCTTGAAGAATCTTTTCTGAAGTTTGCGGCATAAATATTTTCAGAGAATGCGCAATGTGAGCGAGGTTTGATACCATTTGATTAATGGTTTCTTTGTCTTTTGTCTCCCAGGGTTTTTCTTGCTGGATGAATACATCTAAACTAGCAACTTCAGCCCATATGTGATTTAAAGCTTTCTGAAATTCGAAAGCGGTAAGAAATGAATTGATAGTTCCGTGAGATTCATGTTTGACAACCACAGGGTGCTCAAGATAAGTTTCTGATAACTTCATAATGCGAGAAGTTAAATTGCCCAAGCCGTTTGCCAAATTCCCCGTGTAGGCATCATCTAAATACTCCCGAGTTACGTCAGTATCTTCTGTCGAATGGACATGCCTGAGCAAAAGATAGCGAGTAGCGTCAGTGCCATATTTTTTTACCAATTCATACGAGCTAATCACATTTCCCAGTGACTTAGACATTTTCTGCCCGCCGGAGTTGATAAATCCGTGATAGAAAACTGTGTCAGTATTTTTTATACCGGCAGACATAAGCATGGCCTGCCACATGAGTGATTGGAATCTTACTTGGTCCTTGCCCGCAAGCTGGAGAGTATCACCTTCCAACCAGAATTTTTTGAAATCACCTTCTTCATTTGGCCAGCCAAGGGTAGAAATATAATTGGTTAGAGCGTCGAACCAGACGTACATAACCTGAGTATCGTCATCTGGCACAGGAATACCCCAAGAAAGCCGATTCTTATCTCTGGAAATACTAAAGTCTTCTAAACCCTCTTTTACGAAATTAATAGCCTCCTGTCTGCGCCAATTGGGTATAACTGTTTTGGGATTTTCGAGATATTCCAACAGTTCTTTCTCATAATTGCTAAATTTGAAGAACCAATTTTTTTCTTTGATTAATTCTGGTTCAGTATGATGAATTATGCATTTCCCATCTGTCAAATCTCTTTGTGTAAGAAATCTCTCGCATCCTACGCAATACAGTCCTTCAAATTCTTTTTCATAAATATCTTTGCTGCATCTGCGCCATAATTCTTGAGCCGCTTTAATGTGTTTTTCGTTAGTGGTTCTAATGAAAGCATCATACGAAAGATTCAGAGCATCTTTTAATTCCCCGAACTTGCTAGCATAATAATCGACGTATTTCTTTACATCTTTTCCCGCTTTTTGTGCCGCTTCAAGAATCTTCTGGCCGTGCTCATCAGTACCAGTATTAAAAAACACCTCCTCCTCTTGTCGTTTCCATCTAGCCAATACATCCGCTTGCAGAATCTCAAATGCAAAACCGATGTGCGGTTCCGCGTTGACGTATGGCAAGGTCGTAGTGATGTAGAAACTCTTAGGGTGTTTGTCGGACATTCTTTCTTTCCTCAAGATCGCTTAAAAGCTCCATCACCACCGCCGCCACCGGCACCGCGATGATAAGACCGAGAAATCCTGCCAACTGCCCGCCGATTACCAAAGCCATAATAGAGACTATCGGCGGCATGCCTACCATCTTCTTGACCACCATCGGGTAAAGCACATGGTTTTCAAACTGCTGGATTAAGATATAAAGAACCGCCACGATAATTGCCGAACTGGCGCCAAGCGACGCGTAGGCTACGAAGATAGCGGGAATGGCCGCGATAACCGGACCGAATAAAGGAATAAGCTCCAAGACACCGGCCATGACCGCCAGAAGCAGCGCGTGTTCCACCCCGATGATAATGAGACCTACGTAGACAAGGAGCGCTACCAGCACTCCGAGCAAAAGTTGCCCTTGCATCCAAAGACCGATCTTCCGTTGTGAGCGCCCCCAGAGTCCGATGACATAGGGTTCGTGGTTTAAGGGAGTGACAATCTTCAGAAACTTCCCCACTCCGTCTTCCTGCACCGCGAGGTAAAAAGAGAGGACAATGATGAGCGCGAAGTTCACTATCCCGCCGAAGATAAGCGCCAAGGACGAGAAGATGCCCTGCGAGAGAAAATTCGAGAAAGAATTGAGATACTCGCTTAATTCTCTGATAAGCTGAGGCGTATCGAGCCCGCCGAAGATGTTTTGAGCCTTAAACATGCCGGACAAAACGCTGTCGTTGACGAAAGCGTTGGAGTAGATAGTTAAAGTCTTGACGAATCCCGAGACCTCCCCGATAAGAGGCAGGAGCAGAAAGTAGAAGAATCCGGATAAAAGAATTGCCGCGGCGGCGTAGAAGATGACCACCGTCGGCAAGCGCGGGATATTCCTCCGTCTGGCCCAGACGGTCACCGGCTCGATGGCCGAGGCGATGACGATGGAGGCGATGAGAACGAGGATAAACTGCGAGACCTGAAGAAAGGCGTACGCCAGAGCAAGAACAACCACCAGTTTTACCCAGCTTGCGGTAGTGATGGAAATTTTGCGGATCTCATCCATGGCCTTATGATAGCACTATTTGAAAGTGAGTACTTTCCTGATCGGCTTCAGGCCCGATATATTGCCGACGACGGCAAGATTGAGATTCTCATCTCTGAAAATTTCTCTGGCCACTCGCGTGACATCTTGCGCCGTTACCTTCCTAATTTCTTTCTCTAGTTCTTGGGGTTTCTTTAATTTTTTTGCGCTAACCTCTTGATCAGCATAAAATTCAGCCAGAGAATCCGTAGTTTCTAAATCGAGATACATGCGCCCAACGGAGTACTCCTTGGCCTTATTCAGTTCATGCGGGGACACTGGTTCATCTTTCAGTTTTTTGCATTCACTGATAATAGTTTTTACAACCTCTTTCAAGCGTCTTTTCTCTATGCCGGCGGGTATAATCAGAGTCCCATGGTCCGTATAATCCTCAGCGGCGGCATACACGTAGTAACAAGCTCCCATTTCATTTCTCATTTTTTCAAAGAGTCGAGAGGAGGAACCTCTGCCGAGAATAGTGGCTAGGACATTTAAAATCGGGACTCTTTTGTCTCTAGCATTGAAAGCCCTGAAGCCCAGTATAAGATGGGTTTGGTCTGTCTTCTTTTTTTGAATCTTCAATGCCGGGGTATTCTGCTTATCTACCACTTTGGCTTTGCCGATAACTTTCCCTTTCGGAATATGCTCAAAACATTTTTTGATTTCAGAGACGACTTGACCTTGCTTAATATCGCCAGCGACAATGATAGTCGTCTTACCCGCGACATAATGGGTATTCCTGTAATTTATAAAATCAGTCCTGGAAAATTTCTTAATATTCTCTCTCGGGCCAATTATCGGTCGCCCGGCGGAAGTATTGCCGTAAAGAAGTTCTCTAAGCACATTATGCACGGTGGAGCTGGGCTGGTCTTCGTACATGCTGATTTCTTGGAGAATCACGCCTCTTTCCTTCTCTATTTCATTCGCGGGCAAGGTGGGGTTCAGATACATATCGGAAAGGATATCCAGCACTTTCTTGAAATGCTTCTTAGCGGCTTTCGCGTAGTAAACAGTGAGTTCGTTCGAGGTGCCGGCATTGCTCATGGCGCCGAGACTGTTTAATTCTCGAGAAATATCTAGAGCGGTAGGCCTCTTTTTAGTGCCCTTGAAGCACATGTGCTCGAGGAAGTGCGACAAGCCATTTTGAGCTTTGGACTCATAATTTGAGCCTGTCTCAACTAGCACCATTACAGTGGCCGCTGGATTGCCCTTAGTCGGCACCGTGATAATCCTCAACCCATTCGGCAATGTGGTTTTCTTGAATTTCATTAGAAACACAGAATACCCTAAGAGATGGCTTCTTTCAAATCTTGCCAATCGTTGTGAGTTAACCTGATACGTTATCTTCTTGCTATAGCTAGATTATAACGTATTGTAAAAAACTCAAATAAGTTTGAATTCCTCACGAAGATATTTATCGCTCTCTATCTCATCAACTATTAAATACAAGATGTTCTTACCTACACCCAGATCTGTCTTCAAAAGCGTCAGAATATCCTCGCAGTCATAAGGGTAGACCCAGACGCTGTCCTGCAATCTTCTCAATCCGGCTTGAGTAAAAAGAGATCTTATAAGCTCTCGAATACTCTTTTTCTTCTCCGGGATATCGAAAATTATTACCCGCCATTTCTTATCCCACTTTTTCGGTTTATCCAATTTGAAGTCCGCAAATTTCCAGCGACGCAACAGACTCTCCCCTTCCGGAGTCATCTGATAATACTTGCCGTTGTAGAAAAGTAATCCTCTTTTGACCAACTTGCTCGCGGATGAATTCACATATTCTCTCTGCCGCCTGTTCGGAATTAGTCCTAACTTCCCCATAGCGCCGATAACATTCGGCGCAACCAATGCGGCACTCAAGATACCGGCAGTCGCTACAGTTTCCAGAATTATTTTCTGGAGGTCTCTCCGCCTACTTCTTTTTCGGTTTCTTTCTTCTAATCTACCCATACGTTATCTTCTTGCTATAGCTAGATTATAACGTATTAATAAATTAATACAAACAAATTTCACTTCATAATTCTAAATATCAAAAAAGTGCCTTAAAAATAAGGATTTTATCGAATCTTACCCAAAAGTTCCTTTATTTTTACCCTTTCCTGCTCTCCGGTGTCGCGAGCGCGCAAGGTCACGGTATCGTCTTCAAGTGTATCGAAGTCAATGGTAATGCAATAAGGCGTGCCGATTTCATCCTGTCTCCTATATCGCTTGCCGATGTTGCCGTTGTCGTCATATTCAAGTTGATAACTATTAGCTGACAGCTTCAAGCTTTCATATACTTCTCGGGCTTTCTTTACCAATTCTGGTTTGTTTTTTAAAAGCGGAAAGATTGCTGCGCGAATTGGCGCGATGCTCTTTGCAAGTTTTAGATAGATTCTTTTTTCTCCGCCAAGAGTATCTTCAGTATAGGCAGAAATAAGAACGGCCAGAACGGTGCGGTCGACACCCAAAGATGGCTCTACCACATGAGGCACCATTCTTTCTCCGGTCGACTCATCCAGATAATCGAGATTGTGGTTCTTAAGGTCGAAATCGGTGCGATAAGCGAGACCCCAGAGTTCTCCGCGACCAAATGGGTAATCGAATTGGAAATCAATAGTTCGTTTAGAATAGTGAGCTCTATCCTCTGACGGGACATCGAACTCATGGACATTGACCCCAATCTCAGTTGCAAAATTATTCATAATTTCTTTCCACATCTCAAAATGTTTCTCCCAATTTTCTTCTTTGACGAAATACTCGACTTCCATCTGTTCGAATTCGCGGGAGCGAAAGATAAAATCTCGAGGAGAAATTTCATTACGAAAAGCTTTCCCGATTTGAGCTACACCGAAAGGAATCTTTGGATGATGTGTGTCTACAAGATTCTTAAAATCAACGAAGATTCCTTGTGCTGTCTCCGCACGCAAATGAGATGTGACCGTTTCTTCTCCAGTACCTATTTCTGTTTTAAAAAGCTCACTACCAAAATTTGAGACGTGCCCGGAAGCTTCCAAAACTTTCGGGTTACTTATGATAGAAGTATCTGTCACGAACATGTCTTCGCGATCAAATACGAATCGTTGCTTCCAAAGACACTTAATATTTTCTTTCAGAATCGTTCCGTAATGTCCGTAATTCCAGAAGCCCGAAAAGCCGCCATAGATCTCGGAACTGGGATAAATAAACCCTCTGCGTTTGCAAAGCGAGACAATTTTCTCCATCATTTGACTACTATATCATCTCCTTGGATAAACGCGGGGTCGGTTGAGATGCGGGTAGTCAAATTCGGATTAGTGATATTTATAGTCTTATCGGACAAATGGTCGTAGCCGGTAAGTGCAATATTGCTTACCAGTACCGGCGCCGTGCCGAGCTGATTCATTGCCGGAGTAAGAGAAACTTGGAAGGCCGCTGTCCGAGACGGAGTTGAAAATCCCGTGCCGGCTGCCAAAGTGCCCAACTCCCAAGTGATGATGTTGGTCTTTTCGTCGTAAGAAATATTTTCGTCTCCGCTGGTATGTACGCCGACCCATTTTACGTTCTGGCCAAGACGAGCCGTTACTTTGGCATCGGCAATATTGCTTTGCGTGTTTAGGGCTGCCAAAGTGATGCCGTAAGTGGTCGCGGTTCCCACTTTCGGCGGTATCGGTCCGGTATTGGCAAACGGCCCTAAGGAGTGGCCGGCGCGGGAGGAGAGCACGACTTGGGAGGCGACTTTTACGGTGTAAGACTCCGCCACCGTAAGAGGTGCGCCTCCCGCTTGTATGCCGGAGAAGATAAGCTCCACCTTAATCTCGCGGGAGGAAGCGGGGACGACGCTTTCCGGCAAGGCCGAGAAGATAAAAGAAGTGGCGCCTCCCTCCCCGGGCAAAAGCTCTCTTAATCCTTGCGGGCTTAAGATGCTCCAGTTGATGTGGCCGGAGGTTTTATTGTATTGCCCGCCATTCTGAGCGACGACCGAGTTCTTGTCGAGCGCTTCTCCCGAAAGGCGCGCTTCAAGAGAGGGGTTCAAAATTTTTTCCGGCATATTGTTCCGGAATTTAACGACAGCGCCGATAGCGCTCTCCGCCGGCGCGGTATACACGGGCACGCTTTCGCCGTTAAAGCTCGCGGAGAGCGCTATGGAGGGCTTCTCTATCGCTATGGTGTTTTGCGCCGAGAGAATGACCGTATCGTCCACTCCGACGTAGAAGCGGAAGGTGCGTAGGTCTTCATTCTCTCCAGTGAGACGCCCCAGTATTTCTATCTTTTTGCTCATGCCGGGGACAAGGTCGCCCAAGCGCCAGACGTTATTCTCGGAGACGGCAGGGGGCAGGGCCGAGACGGCAGTGAAACCGTACGGATACTCCGCGCGCAGCATCACGTTCTTCAAAATTTCCGTTGAGTTAAGAGAAATGGAAGCGGTGGTGGTAAAGTCCGCGCCGGAATTGACATGTTCGGGAGCGCTTATGTTTAAGCCGAGCGGAGCGCTGCCTATGGTTACGGGGTAAACTTTGTCTTTGTAGAAAGTGGCGTTGGAACCGAGCACTTTATATTCGACGGAGAATTTTATCTCCTTCTGTTCTCCGGGCGAGCCGATCAGCACGAATCTCACGTTTCTTACAGCTTCATCACCGGCCCCTATTACCCCCAGCTCTTCCCTGCCGAAAGTGAGTGTTTTGTCGGTTGATTGCGGGTCACGGGTACCGGAGGGGTAATGGATGGACAATGTCGCCGTCTCAAGGGCGCTGTTGTTGCCGTTTTTGATAGTTACCCCGAGTTCAATCGCTTCTCCCGCTCTCGAGAAGGTCGGGCCTACTGCTTCGATATCAACATTTTTGGAAGAGATAAAGTTCGTCCCGCCGAAGAAAATAAATCCGGCCAAGAGAATCGCGGCAATGAAGAATAGCAGGGCAAAGACGAAGAATTTTTTCATAAACGGGGTGGCCTTGGGTTCTATGCGCTCCCGCGAGAGTATTTCATCCAGTTTAGGAGATTGCCAGCGCTCTTCTACTGCCGGAGTTTCCAGCGGTTCGACATTGCTTCTCTCGTCGCGCGGATCGCGGTAGCGCGTGCGGGAATAAAGCGCTTCGGAGAGCTTTTCAAACTTGCTTTTCTCGGGAGTCATAATGCTTTTGACGTAAACGCAGGCATTTTATTATAACAGATGGCTTGATTGCAGGCCTTCGTTAATAGCTTTGATAAGTCTTTTTTTTCCCAGATTAAGGTCCGACTCTTTAAGATACCCCAAGCGGTACATTATCTGCGAAACTAACGGGAGTTCACCGGAAGAAAGGGATTCTTCCACCGCATCGAAGAATTCCGGATGCGCTTCTTCGCCCTGCACCAACCTTTCTATCAGGTTAAGCGGTCGGGCAATCTCTGGCAGCGGCATTATTCTTTTTATAACCTCTGCTGAGGTTACCCGCCAGTATTCCTTGCCGCGCACCAGAGAAACTTGAGATAAAACAAACGGCTCGAGCGCTCCGCGCAGCTTAGATGCCGGTTTTCTCACTGCTAGTGCTCGAGCTCTCACCAATCCTAAGTCGCGCGTAAGAATATTATAAATCCTGTCCGCTTCTCCTACCGGCCGCTCGGAAAGCACAATTCCTTTAGTTGTGTAGATGTGATAGCTCAACGTTTGTCGCTTTTTCTATTTCTTCTTTGTGCTTGAAGAGGATTTCATCGTCTGTTTGGTATTGAGTTTTTTCTCCCGGTTTAAGTCCTTTTTCCTTTCTCCAATCTTGTATAACTCTGATAGCGTCGCGAACTCTTCCTTCTTCCTCTAATTCCGGAGTGATAATGGTATCAAGTCTTATCTCTGTTTCAAGCTCTTTGTTTTCTAAAATATTTTTTACATTAATCTCATCCTGCAGAATAACAGTTTCCGCTACGGTGATGTCTAAATCCTTAACTTCAAGTTTAGCCAGAGGCTGACGAATTTTTTTATCAGCTTTGGAGCGCTGTTCCAAGGCTAAAGATGCAATCTTACGAGTGCGCTCCATGCTCTTTATGATTTTATCGTCTTTTTTGCCTGTTTCCGGCCAATTCTCTAAATGCACGCTTTCAGGCTCATTGTCTCGACGAAGCTTCTGGTATAGGTCTTCCGCTACAAATGGCGCAAAGGGCGCAAGCAGCTTTGAGACTTCTTTCAATACGAAATAGAGAGTTTGCTTGGCTTCCTTATCACCTTCCTTTATACGCTCCCGTGAGCGGCGCAAATACCAAGTGGATAAATCATCTATGAACTCTCGCAAAGCCCGGACCGGTTCTAGAAGCTTATAATTATCAAGATTTTTGGTTACTTCTTCAGTAAGCTGCGCCAATCTTGAAAGTATCCACTTATCCAATATATTTTTACTATTACTCTCTTCCTTCTCTAATTCCTTATCTCGATACAGCTCATAAAATGAGTGAACATTATCGAGTAGATTAAATACCCTCTTCTGTAGCTCATCGACACTACGCTCATCGAAATTTTTAGATTCTCCGGGCTGGTTAACCGAATACATCCATAGGCGTAAGGTATCTACTCCATACTTATCCATCATTTCCCATGGGTTGACCACATTCCCTACTGATTTACTCATCTTCTTGCCTTCTTTGTCTAGAATATGGCCGAGGCAAATGACGTTCTTGTACGCATGGCCCTCCTCCATAAGTATGCCGATGGCATGAAGTGTATAGAACCAGCCACGAGTCTGATCCACTGCTTCCGATATAAAGTCTGCCGGAAATCTGACATCGCCCGGCTCTTGGGCGAAAGGCATGGCGCCAGAGTCGAGCCACACATCCATCACTTCTTTGACACGCTTATATTCTTCGCCGTCTTTTTCTAAAACAATTTCATCAATATAAGGACGGTGCAAATCTAACTCATAATTTTCGTTATGAGGAAGCGGTACAAAATCAAATTGGATAATACCTCCCACTTTAAAATTAGGGTTGGGTGTATCAATGATCTCTTTCGATCTCTTTAGATCAGCTCCCTCGACAATAGCAAGCGCCGCCTCAAGTCCCATACCGTGCGTAGAGACAAGAATCTTTTCGTTGCGATGCTTAGAATCTATCTCATAGATAAATTCTCCAAAGCGTTTCTTTGCATCATTGTAACTTTCCCCGTTAGGAAGTTTTGCATCGTATGTTGAGATATATTCCTCTTCATATGCCAGATATTCGGCAAACGGCTTGCCATTAAGATCGCCGAAATCTAGTTCGCGCAACCTGTCATCCTCTTTTATTTTTGTTTTATCAAAGCCGAGCTTACCTGCAATTATTTCAGCAGTCTCTTTCGCTCGTACGAAAGGGGATGTATATATTGCATCTACTCTATTTATCTTATTCACCTGATCTGCAATTTGTTTTTTCCCTCGTTCGGTAAGACGATATAGTTTTGTAAGATCAGTATTGATAATATTCTTCGTATTATTTTCTGCTTCTCCGTGGCGGATGAAAATAAATTCATTGCCATTATTTTTGGCATATTTTTTCAGAGTTTCGATTGAATCTACTACAATTCTTGCTCCATCGGTATTCTGCCAGACAGGTAATGGCGTCCCCCAGTAGCGCTCGCGCGAGATGGCCCAATCTTTGATCTCTCTTAGCCATTCACCAAAACGGCCTTCCTTTATGTACTCCGGCTCCCAGTGTATCTTTTCATTTTCTTTTACCAGCTTATCTCGCAACTTCGACATCGCTATGTACCAAGAATCACGCGCGTAATAGATCAAACGAGTTTTGCATCTCCAGCAGAAAGGATATGAGTGGGTGTATGATTCTTTGTCGAACAATAATCCGCGATTTTGCAAGTCCTTAAGAATTTCTACTGCGGTAGATTCCTCCACTACTGACTTCCCTGCGAGAAATCCGGTATCTTGCTTAAAGTAGCCAGCCTCATCTACCAAATGATGCTTCGGCAAACCGATAATATTGCCAAGCTCAAAGTCATCCTGCCCGTACATAACGGCAGTGTGAACTATACCGGTGCCATCCGTCGTGGTAACAAAATCAGCCGCATAAACTTTATGAGAATTTTCATTTTTCGGGCTGAATTCATAAAGCGGCTCATACTCTAGCCTAACCAAGTCTTTTCCTAAGAATTCTTCAGGATCAAGTCCTGGCCATTTATGAGCACGCTCTTTCGCTACAATATAAAATTCCCCGGCCCATTTATATTTTACATACTGAATATCTTTCCCTACCGCGAGAGCAACGTTACCCGGCAGAGTCCAAGGAGTAGTCGTCCAAGCAACCAGATAGGTATTTTCTTGACCAACAACCTTAAACTTCACATAAAGTGAAATATCTTTGACATCCTGATAACCTTGAGCAAGTTCGTGGGAAGAGAGGGCTGTACCGCAGCGCGGACACCACGGCAGAACTTTATAATCTTTGTATAAAAGTTTTCTTTTCTCTACATGAGCAAGAACTTTCCATAATTCTTGGATATATGAGTTGTGGTAAGTGACGTAGGCATTCTTCTGGTCAACCCAATAACCCATCCTATCTGTAAATTCGCTCCATTCATCGACATATTTCCAAACACTTTTTTTACATTCCTCATTAAATTTCGCGATGTCGTATTGTTCTATCTCTTTTTTACTCTTTAACCCTAAATGTTTCTCAACTTCAAGCTCTACTGGCAAACCATGCGTATCCCATCCTCCTTTGCGGGGCACATGATAGCCCTGCATAGTCTTATAGCGAGGAATAGCGTCTTTGAAGGCTCTGGCCTCCAAGTGATGGATTCCGGGCCTGCCGTTAGCCGTCGGCGGACCTTCGTAAAACACAAATTCGCCCTTCGGAGATTTTTTCTCCAGGGTTTTTTCGAAAATCTTATTCTCTTTCCAAAATTTGAGAATTTCTTCCTCTTTCTTAGCTCTATCTGATTTTTCGTTCATAATCTTTCAGGCGCGGGGATGCCGAGAATCCAGAGCCCGTTCCGCATTACAATTTTAAAGGCCGAGGTTATGGCTAAACGATAGGAATCGCCAATGATCGGCTCTTTAGCATAAAAGTTGTTGAAGCTTGCCGCAAGCTCGGTGAGATAAGTCGTAATGTAGTTTGGAGCGTATTCTTGGCCAGCACGCTCCACAATTTCCGGAAATCGGTATAATAATCTTTCAATTTCCAAAATATCCAGTTGTTGAGCCATTTTGTTGACACTCGGTGTCAACACACCTGATTTTTGCAAAACCGAATTCGCGCGGGCATGGGCATACTGGAGATAAACTCCGGAATCTCCTTCGGTAGAAACCGACTTTTCGAAGTCGAAGATAATGTCATTGCCGATAGTTTGCCGCAATATCATGTATTTGATAGCGCCAACCGCTACCTGTTCATCGCCCCTCACTCTCCCCTTCACTTCTTCTATCAATTCTTCGGTTGTGATTACCTCTCCGGTGCGCGAAGACATTTTCCCAGAAGGCAACCGCAACATCCCATGAGAAAGATGGCTTAACTTTCCTTTAAGTTCTGGGAAAACTTTGCCGATAGCCTCTTCCACCACGTTAAAAAACGCGTCTTGCTCGTTGCCGGTTACGGTAATTGACTGGTCGAAATTATATTTCTCTCTCTTAACTTTCGCCAAGCCCAGTTCCTTGGCCTCATATGTCGGCAACCCTTGGGAACTGACGAAAACTCGCGTATAACTGCCCTTAAACACGACCGCTCCCTCCGATTCTTCAAAAACTCTGCCTGCGTTATCAAGCACGATTTTTTTGCCAATCTCCGCCGTATCTGATTCGAAGAAATGATAATCAAAATTACTGCCCAGTCTTTGATATATTTTTTCGAATTCCTCCAATGACTTTTTCCTCCCCTCTTGGTATTTCGCATTTATCTCCGAATCGGACTTATCGTAAATTTTCTTGTTCAAATCCTCTATTTCCGACTTGGCTCGCGGGTCCTCTTCGTACGCTTTCGCGCCCAGAGCATAATCGCCCTTCCATAGAGCTTTGGCCACATGCAAGCCTATATCGCCGTGATAACTGCAAGTCTTCACTTCCGCCCCATTCGCGAGAACCGTTCTCGCCACAGCTTCGCCGATGACATTATTCATGAGATGGCCGATATGAAATTTCTTGAACGGATTTGGTTGGGTATGTTCGACCATTACTTTTTGTTCTTTGAAAATTTCGGTCCCACCGAAATTTTCTTCCTTCTCGATAATCTCCTTTAAACTTTCTTTAAAAAATGCTTTTGAGAGGCGCAGATTTATGAATCTTGGAGGAATGAAATCTACCTTGTCTATAAAATCCGGCTTTTTACTCTTTAAAATTTCAAAATCATCTTTTGCACTCTTATCAGAAACAATCACGGAATAATCTCCATGCTCTAAGAGTTTCGGATGCGCCAAAACAAAGTCCTCTCGCCCTAAAGACTCCTTTATCCAATTATTTAATTTATCTTTTATCAAGTTATTTAGCACCTTTCTTACTCTTAACCCATTTATTCGTTAATTTCTGATGCCAAGCATTCGGGTCTGTTTTCTGTATTTCATCCCACATAATCTTCGCAGTTTTAGTATAGAGTTTTTTAGCTCTCACTTCTGGACGATGGTCTCTTTGCATTCCTATAGCAGAGGTATCCCCGATTTTTGCCATTTCTTTCAGTTCAATGTCGACATCTAAATTATCGGCATCTTTCACAATTCTGGCTTCTAGTGTCTTTCTTTCTTCATATTCTTTTAGCAATTCGTGAGTTTCTTTTTCTAAAATTGTGTCTTCGAAAATATGCTGCTCTGCCAACTCTTCATTTCTAGTTACATAGTCACGATGCATAAAGGCAATATCCCCTGCTCTGGATTCTCCGATATCGTGAACGAGGCAAATTTTCAGAACTTTTTCTACGTCTGCTTTTTCGGCTACTGCCAAGATCCATGCAATCATCGTGGTGCGAAAAACATGCTCAGCAATATTTTGCACCTTAGCACTCAATATCTGCTGCCACGCGCGTGGCACATTTCTCAATGTTCCTATTTCAAACAAGAAATCTATGTCTCTTTTTGCCATACTATCTCTAAATATAGGCGAATATTAACACAAAATAATCTTTTTGGTTTCTCTATTATCTTATGGTAGTATCGGCGCAGACAACTGATCTTCACATAAAGGAAAAGACATGCAGCCAAGCTACAAGCCATACACCGAGCGCACGCCGGATATGCAGTATCTAGAAGCGATTCGCCGCCTGCGCAGTCCGGAAGCGCGCTACACCAAGACCCCATTTCAAGAGTACGGGACCTTCACCCATCTCTCTCTTTCTCCGCTCGTCTACCGATTGGAGAACGGCTTCCCCATCCTCACGGAGAGAGCTATTCCGTTCTGGAGAAAACCCATCTCTGAGCTCATCGCCTTCATCAATGGCGCGACAACGCTCGATGAGATGAGACATTACGGCGACGAGAAGACGTGGGCAAGCTGGTGGGCTAACTGGGTTTATGAGGAGAAGTGCGCGATTTTCGGCTTGCCGGCCGGAGATCTCGGACCCGGTTCATACGGAGGCATCCTCGCGAAATGCCCGACACCCAACGGGCACTTTCATCAAGTTAAACACCTCCTGAAGCAGATGCGGGATTACCCTGACATCCGCACTCACATGGTGACGACTTGGTACGCGCCCTATGCGCTCCAACATAAGGAACTCAAACGGAAAGTGGTCGTGGCGCCCTGTCACGGCACCGTCATGAAGTTCACCATCATCGACGGCAAACTTACCTACCAGCATGTGCAACGCTCCATCGACTTCCCGGTCGGCGGAGTGCTCAACATCATCCAGCACGCCACTCTCCTTCTCATGGTGGCGCAGGTGCTCGGTATCGAGCCGTACGAGTATATCCACTATCCGATCGATTCCCAGATCTACGAGAACCAGATAGAGATGGTGGACGAGCTTCTGCTCAAGCGCGAGCCGAGGCCATTCCCCACGCTCGTAATCAATGACCCGACGATCAGGGACCTCTTCGCGTTTCGCCCCGAGCACTTTACGCTTACCAACTACGATCCTCATCCGGTGATTAATTTTCCCGTAACGGAGTAGCCGATGGCGCTCAAGATCATCGTAGCGGCGACTATGGACAATGTCATCGGCCAGAAAAATGGCTTGCCGTTCAAACTGGCCGACGACATGAAGCGCTTCAAGGAGAAGACTGTGGGACACCCCGTGGTATGCGGGAGTACCACTTATTTCTCTCTTCCGGTAAAATTCAGACCGTTGCCGGATCGGGAAAACATCGTCCTCACCCACAATCCTTCGAAGCTTAGCGGCGAGAGAGTAACTGTCGTAACCGACTTCGGCAAGGTGCTCGAACGCGCGAAAACCGAAGATATCTGGGCAATAGGCGGCGCCGAAGTTTATAGGCAGGCGTTGCTATTCGCTCAGGAGATTCACCTGACGCGCGTACAGGCAATCGTGCCTGGCGATGTTTACTTTCCAGCATGGGATTCCAGTGAATGGTCTCTTGTAAGCCAGGAGCGGAGATCAGTGGACGACAAGAACGAGTACAGCTTCACCTGGGAGATGTGGAAGCGCAGATAGCTTCATACGTTGGCCGGCGTCTCGATGACGCCGGCTTGTTTTTTACATGAAAATTGATAAAAATAGCTTAAATGATTAAAGCAAGGTTACGCAAGGATAATGCGAGAGATAAAGAGCAGTTGCAACGAATGGAGCAATTGGCCAAAAGTATTGGCTGTTTCTTTTGCAAAGAAAATTATCTTAAAGTCGGAGCTTCTCCTGCCATAAAAAAATATAAGTATTGGTACATAAAGAAAAATGATTATCCTTACAAAGGCAGTATCCATCATTATTTAATAGTAAGCAATAGACATGTAACAAAAATAAATAAAATCTCTCTTAAAGCATGGGTGGAGCTCTTTAAGATTTTAGATAAACTTAAGTACAAACTTAAAACACGCGGTGAATCTATATTTGTAAGAAGTGGGGATATGAGTTATACCGGAGCGACACTGGATCATTTGCATTTTCATTTTTTGTCAGGCGCGCCAAAAAAGAGGGGCTCTAAACTTAGGGATAATATCTTAGTCACTCTTGGACACAAATCAAGTCCACGTTCGCGTTCTTAAGTATCCTTTCCGCATCCAAAAGAGAATAACCTTCTTTATAATAAACTTTTTTAATTCCGGCGTTTGCTATAGCCATGGCGCATGACGGACAGGGAAAGGTAGTTATGTACATCTCCGCCCCTAAAGTTTGGATGCCATTTTTGGCCGCTTCGGCTATCAAAGATGCCTCCCCGTGTTCGAAAATTACCAGATCTGATATAGCTTTTCCCGCATCGAAGTTTGAGCGTGGATCTCCTTCTATGTAAGCGGTGTTTTCAGTAATCGCATGTTTATTGTATCTTGCAGAAATAACCTTACCATCTTTGACTAAGATAGAACCAACATGACGCCACCAATCTGAGCTTTTCTCTGCTTCCTTAAAAGCCAGATCAATCATTTTCTTATCGAAATCGGAGCTTGAAATAGTTTTTTCAGAATTTACTAGATTATGCGTGACGGCATTCATCTTGTTCCATCGCAGAAAAGTAGAGTCCCAGATAATCTCTCTACCTTTAATATATTTCTCAGCTAATCCCCTGCCTATATCTTCATTGAGAAGAATGATTTTAGCAAAACTAGAGAGTTCATCTAAATTATCCTTTTCTAAAATAGAAACTTCGGGAGCCAGCTTCAGAGATTTCACTTCCAATTTTATTAATTCCGGAGAGAGAGCGCGGATATCTCGCTCGAGATTGGGGAATTCAGCGATTAAGCTTCTTCCTAGAATGTAGAGCTTGTCTGGCTTTTGCCTTTTGCAAACTTCCAGATGGCCTGCGTGAATGACCGGGAAGTATCCTATTAGAGCTTTCATTTTTTATATTAATAAGAAACTCATTGATAATACCAGTTATTTTAGCCGATAGCTGTTCTGCGCCGCCAACCATCATTTTCCTCAATTTGGCCGTAGTTGAGGTAGACGCCTGTGGAGGGAGAACCTTTATCTCACCGCAGTATTTTATCAGGTTACGCTTATCTTTTTCTGTAAAAGTAGTGGTGGTTTGCGACATCACTAAGATATCCGGTCTTAAAAGCTTAATCAAATCATACTCGTGCTCACCAAGACCACGCGTTGTCACAAGATCTACTACTCGCAGACTTGTCAGGATTTCTAATCGGTCGGCAAGTTTATCAAAAGGACGATTTGGTCCTTTAATAACTTTGGTTAAATCATCGTCATCAACTCCGATGACTAAAATATCTCCGTAACTTTTAGCGTTCTCTAAATATCTTTTGTGCCCGACATGGAAAAGATCATAAACTCCCTGCGTAAGAACAATGCGATATCCCGAATCCTTGAGGATTTTAACTACTGAAACTAAAACATTGCGATCAGGAATATATCGGTCCTCAAACTGCAGACTGCCGGACAAGATATTCTTGACCAGCTGTGAGTTTCCTCCGGATTTCATGATTTTATTTTACCTCAACCCCCATGCTCCTAGCGGTGCCGGCGATAATGCGGGAGGCGGCGTCTACGTCAGAAGTGTTCAAGTCGGACATTTTTTTCTCGGCGATTTCTTTGACTTGCGCCTTGGAAAGAGCGCCGATTTTGGAAGTGTTGGGAGTGCCAGAACCTTTTTCTTTACCAAGGGTTTTAAGAATTAAAGCGGCCGCCGGTTCGGTCTTATAAGAGAGCTTATAAGATCTATCCTCAAAAATCTCGACAACAGTAGGCACGGTCTCGCCTCTCCTATCCTTCGTCTCTTCGTTAAATCGCTTCACGAATTCTCCGATATTGATACCGGCAGAACCAAGCACCGGACCGAGTTGCTGTCCGGGTACCGCCGCCCCGCCGGGAATTTGGAGTTTTAATATCTTTACAATCCTTTTCGCCATAGGGACTATAGAATACCTTATACTTTCTTCACCTGCAAAAAGTCTAGTTCGACCGGGGTCTCGCGGCCGAACATATTCACTAGCACCTTGACCTTCCCTCTCTCCTCATCTATTTCGGAAACTTTACCTTCCAGTTCCTTGAACGGCCCATCCACGATAAGTATCGCGTCGTTCTCTATAAGATTGATAGTGTGGGTCACTTTGTCAGCAGACATTCTGGCGAAGAGCGTCTCAACCTCCTTCTTGTCTATCGGCACGGGGTAAACTCCGGACCCGACGAAGCCCGTTACGCGGGGAGTATTTCTTACCACATACCAAGAGTCATCTGTTACAATCATGTCGACGAGGATATAGCCCGGATAAATTTTCTCCTCTTCCTCTACGCGTTTGCCGCCTTTAATTTTGATTTTCTTCTCGGTTGGAACAATGACATTGAAGATTTTGTCCTCCATGCCGAGTGACTCGATGCGCTGCTTTAAGTTACGCATTACCGCGTTTTCGTAACCAGCGTAAGTGTGCACGACATACCAATTCCTGCCTTCTCTAATCTGTTGCTTGGCCATAGTTTTATAGAACGAACTTCTGGAGAATGAGGGAGAAAATATAATCAAAGAATCCTAAGAATACGGCGGTGATAATTGAAATCACGATTACCACCACCGTAAAGACGATAGCTTGCCTTCTGGTAGGCCAAGATACGTGAACGAGCTCGGCCCGGGTGTCCTTGATGTAATTAACGAATCTCGTAAGTAACATTGACGACTACCTTAACCTTATTTTCCCCTGTTGGCAAGGTTGGGGCTTTGGCTTGGGAGACCGAGACATCGCCGCCCATTCCTTCGCGGTAAAGCGGGACTACCCCGCCATCGCTCCCGTCATAGAAGCTCACCACTCTTACCAACCTTACACCAAGTTCTTTGGAAAGAGTTTTGGCTTTCTCTCTGGCATCCTTTATGGCCAGTGCGCGGGCCTCGTCAGTTATTTCTTCCGGGTCATCGACGGTAAAAGACACTCCCGAAAGGTTGGTTGCCCCGTTCTCTCCCGCAATGGCTAGCACTTGCCCCGCTTTAGACGTGTCGCGCACTTTTATCGAGACGGAGTGGCTCACGGTATAGCCATCTGCTACTTGTCTGCCGGGAATTGGAAGATATATGGCGGGGAAAACTTCACCTGCCTCGCCGGCAGGCAGGTAGCGATATTTCGGCCAGACGGAATAGTCGGTAGTCTTGATGTCTTTTTCTTCAATACCAAAATCTTTAAACGCCTTAAGTATGGCATCCATCTTTTCTGTCACTTGGTTTTGAGCCGCCGCCACGGTATCCGCGTCCGCGCTGACCGAGAAGGAGAAGGCGGCCAAGTCCGGTATCGCTATTACCTCGCCGACACCTGAAACAGTGATGGAATTATAGGCAGGGTCGATATTGCCCAGGTCCATTAAGCCCCCGAGAGTTTTTACCGAGAGAAAGACCGCTAAAATAACTAGGACGATCCAGAGCCACTTGTAAATGGCGTCAAGTTTTTCCGTTTGCATGACCCGATTTTACCACAAATTGATTCTCTTTCTTACTGAGCGATGCTCGCCAAAAACGAGGTTAAAGATAAGAACCGTAAAGCTTACGGAAAGCAGGCCCAGAGCGATACCCGCCAAGATATCAAGCGTCCAGTGAGCGCCGAGATAGAGCCGCGAGAAGCAGATGAGCAGTGCCCCCAGTATTGAGCCGAGAAGGAGCAGAGTCTTGTTCTTGGCCGTCCGTATCTTACCGAAGAAGATATATGAGGTGAGGAAGAAGAAAGTAGTAGCCATGGTGGCGTGCCCGGAGGGGAAGCTCCAGCCGGCTGCGCTTACGACATCCGAGACCGGACGGGTAATCTGGAAAATATTTTTAAGCGCCGTCAAAGAGATTGCCGCGACGATTAAAGCGGAGAGGAAGAGCGCCGCATCATAACGATGACCCTTCGAAATAAGAAGGATAGCCAGAAAGACCGCCACCGAGGAAAGCAGGAAGGGGTTGCCGATTTGCGTCACCCGAACGAGAAAGGTGGTGAGATATGGCGAGCGCATTTCTACCACCACATTTTCTATCGCGGTATTTAACGGAATGAGGTCTGTACCGGAGAGCAAACCCTCGATGATGATGACGAGCACCAAGCCCGAAATCATATAAACCAGAAGGAATAAAATATTTTTGGCCCAGTTCGGAACCATGGTATAAAAGTATACCATGAAGACTTTGGCTTACGCCCGATATTTGATTGGCAAGATTTTAGTAAGACGCATCGGCAACAAGATAATAAAGGAAATGATTACGGAGACCGAGGCCTATGTCGGTCCTCACGATCTTGCCTGTCATTCATCAAAAGGCAGAACGAAAAGAAACGAGGCGATGTATGGAGAAGCGGGAACTATTTATGTCTACTTCACCTACGGCATGCATTGGATGTTGAATATCGTGACGGAAGAAAAAGATTTCCCAGCCGCAGTGCTCATCCGCGGTACAGAAAATTTTAAAGGCCCCGCGCGATTGACCAAAGCTTTGAAAATTGACAAGAGTTTAAATAGCAGAAAATTAGGAAAGAAATCCGGGCTCTGGATTGCTGCGCCCGCCGAAGCCTTGCGCGAAGGCGGGAAGACTAAATTAAAAATTTTGAGAACACCTAGAATAGGTGTCACCTATGCCGGAGAGTGGGCAAAGAAACCTTACAGATTTATATTGAAGGAGTAAGGACTGCTTTGGCGAAGCCGACAGAGAAGGCGCGGCACCACACCCAAATCTCATTGTAGTCATCGAGATTGATATTCTCCGGCACTTCGTAATTCTGCGAACCGATATTGCCTTTGAGCTTGGCTACGGCCGTCTTATATTCCCCGTCCTTCCCCAATCCGACAAAAAGATCAGGCCCGTTTGCCACGTTGAAGTTCTCATCGAAACGAATGACATATCCTTCGGGAGTTTTGAAAACTTTTACGTTTCCCGAACCATAATGAATTCTGTCGAAACCTTCAAATGAACCCGCGAGAACTTCTTGTATTTCGAAATTTTCCTGAACTGGAAATTCTTCCGAAACTTTTTTATCGATAAAAAAGGGAGAGATGGTCCACCAACCAAAACCTAAAACTGCTAAAGCTATAATTGTAATTATTATCTTTTTCATGGGTGCCTATCCGGTGTCGATCCGGAACCTGAAGTTCCACAAACTTCCGTGCAGAAGCCGCTACACTATAGGCACCATTAATTGATTATAACGCGAGTGCGCGGGACAGGACTTGCACCTGCACACCCTTACGGGCGATACCACCTCAAGGTATTGCGTCTGCTAATTTCGCCACCCGCGCAATGGGCCTATATTACTTTGCCTCAACTGTTTCTTCAACCTTTTTCTCTAGGCGGAGATTCCTCATCTGGCGACTGATTTCTTTAGCGGCCTTCTCGCGAATGTGGTAGAGCTTGGCTCGACGAACCTTAGAACGCTTGAGTACTTCTATCTTATCTATCGTAGGAGAGTAGAGCGGGAAGATTTTCTCAACGCCAACGCCTGAAGCCACTCTGCGGACAGTGAAAGTCGCCCCGGCTTCCCTACCGTGCTTGCGAGCCAAGACAAAACCCTCGAAGGCCTGCAGACGAGTCTTTCCTTTTTCTTGAATCTTCTGCCACACCTTGACGGTATCCCCTGCTCGGAAATCCAGCTTCTGTCTCTCCTCGATATTTACCCCATGAGAAATTATTTTATCCATAACTTTGCTATTATACAGCCCTCGCTGAATTTCTCACGGGGCAGGCCGGACTGATTACCCCATTCATCATTAAGAGTGTAATCTAACACGAAGATTAGAAATAGAAAAGGGCGCTCCTTGTGAGAGCGCCCAACGAACTCTCTTTTGCGCCAACAGTTTCAGCGGGCCGCGAACTCAGCCTTGAGTTCCGAAAAGTAATGTTCGAGCTCGCTTGGTCCACCGGCGTTGACTTGGTACAGGAAGCTACTGTAAAACTTCCCGTCCTTCGCCAGCGCCAAGATCTTATCGAGACGCTGATTCACTTCAGTCGACGTTGCTCCATTCTGCAGAACTTCCCGCAACATCGGTTCAACATAGTCGGTGAAGGATCCACGTGGCTCACGCCCCTGCTCAACCTTCTGGATGTCGACATCAAGAAGATCGAGTGCGAGCTTTGGATTCTTCATGACAAGCTCGTCGAATGAGTTGCGCAAAACGAAGAACTCCTTGCTGGTGGCCTCCGCCCTCGTTTCGACGCCATCAAGTATTTCGTTGAACTCAACGATCTTCTTTTCAGCCCTCGCGAGACGCGGGACCAAATTCAGACCAATCAGGCCGCTCAAGCCGACGACAACAATTGTGAGCGCCACAATAAGTTTCTTCATCATCTACCCCCTCTTTTTTAATTATACACCCAAATAAGTTTTATGTCAATAACTTAAAATGTGCCTATAAATCTAGTGTTTTCAACGCTTTTTGGAAATTTAGTTATTTATATGCTTGGCCGCGATTATCAATGACTTCAACTAGAACTTTTTGTCTTTCAAAATCTATAGAAAATATAATTCGGCTCTTTCCGACACGAATGCGGAAGTAGCCCTTCCATTTCCCCGAAAGGCGCTTGATGTTCACAGCCATCGCCTCCCCTTGCAGTCTTCGAATAGCTCTTCTTACCGGTTCAGTCACAAAACTATCGGAAAGGCGATGTCGCCTTAGAAACTTTTCTGCCTGCCTGGAAATTCCGATTTCCCAAGTTATCACTCTCTTATATGCTAGCTTTTATAGTTCGAACAGCTCGGCGCGATGGCTTACCATACAATCTTTCTATCCCCTTTTGTTCTTTTGGAGAAATAATGGGCAAAGCGAGGGCGCGCGCCCTTGCAAACTCTTCCGTAAGAGCTTCTCGCACGCTTTGCCGGGCAATTTTCTTTATTTCATTCTTTAGTGCTGTAGTCATGTCAAATATTATAACATACTCGAAGCTTTCTTGAAATCCTCCGGATACGGCGCTTCTACCGAAATTTCTTCGTCTTTCGTATTTTTGAATTTTATCTGTCTTGCATGGAGAGCCAACCTATTGAAGCTAAGAAGCTTCGGAAGCTTTGAAGCATAAAGCCCATCCCCGACAATCGGATGATAGAGCGCGCGGAAGTGGGCCCGAAGTTGGTGCGTCCTGCCGGTCTTCGGTCTCGCTTCGATAAAAGTTACCGACTTATCGCCCGCGCGCTTGAGCACTTTAAATTCCGTAACCGCTTGCTTACCCTGAGCTTGTCGAAGGGCCACTCGTTTCCTGAAATCTTTCTTGCTTCTCGATATTGGCAGTTCGATCACTCCCGAATCTTCTTTGATGTTACCGTAAATAAACAGATGATAAACTTTTTCTATCTCTCTATTTTGGAATTGCTTCTTTAAATACTCAAAGCCCTTTTTAGTTTTCGCCAGAATTAATACTCCCGAAGTTTCCCGGTCTATCCTGTGCACTATTCCGGGCCGTTCTATGTCCCCAAGCTTTTCGCCAACGTCTTTACTTCCCGGATATTTTTTAACAAACCATTCGGA
Organism: uncultured Candidatus Saccharibacteria bacterium; assembly: GCA_964342515.1. Lineage (GTDB taxonomy): Bacteria > Patescibacteriota > Minisyncoccia > Phycocordibacterales > Zambryskibacteraceae > UBA5004. The sequence goes on along the minus strand of CAYFFP010000002.1, from coordinate 51,531 downwards.
CACAGATGGTTCTATTGTCCTGCCATCAGGATGCACGACTAAACCAGCCGGTTTATTTATGACTACGATGTCATTGTCTTCGTAAAGAATTTGCATTTGTGGGCGGTAGAGGACTCGAACCCCTGGCATCCTCAGTGTAAATGAGGCGCTCTACCAACTGAGCTAACCGCCCGATGGCACGATGTTATCATATATTGTACTCTGGTTGCACGAGCACGTGGCGGAACTGGTATACGCGTACGCTTCAGAAGCGTATGCCGCAAGGCGTGGAGGTTCAAATCCTCTCGTGCTCACTACAAATTCCCAAACTCTCAAGGATAAATACTTCCCGAGGACCTTACAAAACAGAGTCTGACGACCGTATCAACGAATTCCCGCGCGGCTTCTTCATCAGTAAGCGGATATTTAACCATTGATTGATTGCGAATTTCTTGCCACTCTTTTTCGCTGATATCATCGGGCTTCAACACCGGTCCGGGAGCAATCGAGTTTACGAAAATTCCTTTCGGCCCGAGCTCGACGGCCAGAGCGCGCGTCAGAGCTGCCACAGCGGACTTCGTCACTACATAAGGAAGATAACCAGAATAGATACGGCCAAGAGCGGTCCGGTCAGAAATAGTAATAATGTGCGAGCCTTTAGGCATAAGCGGCACACCGAGCTGGACCGGCCAGAAGCTGCCCTTAACATGCGCCGAGAAATTATCATCCCAATCCTTCTCATCTATATTTTCAAGTTTTACGGATTTAAATATAGAAGCTAGCTCAACAAGAATATCGAGTTTACCGAACCTTTCTTTTATTTTATTGACTGCCTCTGCGACACTTGTCTTATCACTTACATCACATTGAAGCACTAGCGCATTGAGGGAGTTTCCTTCAGCTTCTTTCTTCGACGAGCGGTAGGAAATGACCAAATCCGCGCCGAGTGCCGACAGTGCTTTAGCAATTTCTTGCCCGATCCTCTTCCCGCCGGTAATCCAAGCCACTTTGCCTTTGAGAATCTTGTTCATCTGCGTCCCCGGCAGGAATCGGACCTGCATCAAAGCCTTAGAAGAGCTTTACTTTATCCATTAAGCTACGGGGACAATCGCTTGTATCCTAACTTTCTTAAATCGACGGGTCAACGACCGGGACGCTCTCGGAATTGATGATTCTTCTGAATGCCGCTTCCTTTCCGCGGTAGCGCGAGACGGTGCTTCTCAAAACTTCCCGATCGAGCGTCTCCGACTCACTCTCTCCCGCCTCGAAGACATCGGAGAATTCTCCCCTGCTTACTTTGATAAACATGTGGACATTCAGAACGCTCACCAAGACGGCAAGAATGATTGCCGCCATGAAGATAATCTTCCAGTCGCTCTCTGGACTTCTGCCTAATGTTAAATATTTCTTGGGATTATTCATGGCCGTTGTATAAATACAGAGTAAGAGTGGCGCGCGTCCGCCAGTTTGATCCCTCTTTGGACAAAGTGGCTTCGCTCAAAACAGCTTTATAAGGCAGCTCCTCCAAGGCGGAGAGCAGGAGAAAATTCTTTTGCCAAGAACCTTCTGACTCCAGAGCAAGCAGCACGCGCGGCATATCATCTTCTATTTTATCCACGGAAACCACTTCCAGATTAAGAGAGAGCGCTCGCCCGGCCTCTTCCAGCTTTTCAATAACCGAGACCAGCTCTGCCTCGGAGATAGTCGCTTCTTCCAAGGTGAGAATTTCCGCTTCGGCGCTTTTCTGGAGCGACTTGATTGATTGCACTAAGGCATCCTCTTCCGCTCTCTTCTCGATAGCGCTCAAAAGTAGGGAGGTTTCTTCGTTTTCTCCGCGGATCTGGTAAATACTAAATCCCAGGAGGATGAGCATGCCCAGGACGAGCATCCCGAGAAACGAGACCGTTAAGATAGTATCTTTTTTCATCTTTGTTTATCGATACGAAGATTCACTTGGAAGGGAATATCGCTGCCTTTGGCCAAACTCGATAAGGGCAGCGAAACTTGCGCGAAGTAGCCGGAATCATTCAAATTGTTTTCGAAGTCGAGAAGCGCCTGACGGTTGTCAGAAACTCCAGAAACCAAGAGGACAGCGCTTCCCTCCTCCACCCTCCAGTTTAGCGTCGCGATTCGTACTCCCGAGGGTTTAGCCCCGATAGCTAGAGCGACGGCTTCAGAAGCATCCTGTGTTAACGATGGGGAAAGGAGTTCGAGCTTCATGTTGATATTCTTAAGCCACGATTTGAAATTTTCGTTCTCGGTGGAAATAGCGGAGTTTCCAGAAACTTTGACGCGCTCTTCAATCTCTATCCTCTTCGCCTTGGCTCCGATATAAGCCGGGAAAAGTCCCACTACACCGATAATCAGAACTACAATGAGAACCAGCAGGGAAAGAGCGGCGCGCCGCCCGGAATACTCTCTCCCTACAATTTCCTTGGCGGCTTCTGGCAGAAGTTTATACATCATGTCCTCTCGAGTCATCATAAGCCCGACCAAAGGAAGATGATTTAACGCTTCATCCGGAAACTCCGCGGGTACGCTTGCCACTTCGCACGGTACTTCTGAATCTTTTTTGAATTCATTGACGACATTCTCGTCAAAAGAACCCGGGCCGCATAAGAGCATGTTCTCAATCGCCTTCTCCGACATGCCCGACTTCTCGACGCGAGCGTTCCAGAAAGTAAAAACTTTTCCGAGCTCCGTTTTGATATCGCCCAAACGGGAGTGGCTGCTCTCTCTCGTTCCCACTCCGTACGGCAGAGTGGTGGTAAACTGCACCACTCCATCCTCCACTATGTAGAAAGCGGTTTTCTTCTGTCCGAGATTGACGATAGATTGGGTGCTGTTATCCCCTTGGGAAATAATGGCGCGAGCGGTAGCCTGCGATTCTATTTCAAAAGCAACGGGCGTAAGACCGGCCGCTTCAAACACCTGAACGTAGAAATCGACGAACTTTTTGGAGATTACCGAGACCGTCACCAAGAGCCGCGAATCGCCGATTTCCCCGACCACGTCAAAGTCGAAGACGGAGTTGGCGAGCGTTACCGGCGCGTTCTCCTCAATGATAAAAGCGACGGCATCCCTTAACCCTTCTTCCGGAACTTTATCGATAACGGCGGTGAAGAGATAGGCCCTCTCCTCGGGTAAGGTGGCGTAGACATAGGAGAGCTTGTGGCGAGCGGCCGTGTCTTTTAAAACTTCGGTCAATTTCTCCGGCTCATTGATGAATCCGGACTGGACCACACCTTCAGGAAGAGGGATTTGCTCGAACTTTTTATGCCGTAGGTCGGCAAATTTAACGCTCGAATCGGTAATAGCAAGTCCGGCGTTCGCGAGTCTCAAGTATTCCGGCACGGGGAAGAATTCTGAAAAAATATTTTTCTTAGGGAGCGCCTTCATTGCTCTACATTATACATGGTATCAACGTAGTTTTTGAGTATCAGCGCGGCGGCAGAGGCATCGGTCATATTTGTCCCGCCTTGAACACGCCTTGCTTCAACAGTAGTAAGTATTTCCGGATGGAGGATTACTTTTAAACCTTTTGCCTCGAGCTCTTTTTTGAATTTCTCTATATCCTGCATGATGGGATTCGGCAAATTCTTAAAGTCTCTCGACTCACCGATGACGACTCTTTCTATCCTCTCGCTTTTTACGAACTCGAGAATTTCCTTAAGAAGACTCTTGTCGTTTTTGAGCACCGCGCGGGGCAGAGCGAAGCGGCCCGTCTCATCCGTTGAGGCCACTCCCACCCGTTTAGCTCCGAAATCAATCGCCATGATTCTCATCGTGCAATTATAGTATAATTAAAAGATGGATATAGACTCTATAAATCTCCTCGCGAACTGGGCCGGAGTACACCCCTTATGGATCGCCGGTATGATTCTCTGGATTCTGGTGTGGAAAGGTCTCGCCCTCTGGCGCGCGGCCGGCCTCCGGCAGAAGTGGTGGTTTGTAGCCCTTCTCCTTATCAATACCCTCGGTATCCTCGAAATTATTTATCTCTTCTTCATCGCGCGAAAATACAAGGTGGAAGTGGTGGAGGAATAAAGCGGTGTCTGTTTGAAAATATGAGATGCAAACTTTTACTCATTGTTTCTTTCGGCTGACAAATATTGAAAATACTATCCCACCAAGTAAATTTGATGTCATGTCACTCAAAGCATCAACAATTGTTGGCGAGTAAAATTTGAATTTATTTGCCCATTCTGGAGCACTCTTCCAATATGCAAACTCGAAAACTTCCCAAAAGAGCGCGATGAGTAGAACAAAACCGACAATTGAGCTAATTGTTATTATTGTAGGAATATTTTCAAGAGAGATTTTTAATACTCTTCGCACAATCCAAAGCCAAGACATTGCTATTGCAACACCAGCCATGATATGTAAGACTTTATCTATCCAAATAACCGGCCGTTCATAAAGGCCAACAGAAACTGCTGTGAAGTGTATGATGGCCATTACTGCTAATAGACAAATTATATGGAATAATTTTATGTTTGGCATAATCAAAGTATAACATTAAAGTTCTAACGTCTCACGTCCTATCTAAAAATGTTTTTTGATAAACGCTCTGCCCGAACCTGATTTTAGATATTTTTCGAACTCGAAAGCTTTGTATTTGTCTGCGATTGCAAAATAAAAGTCTAAGTTGATTGGTAACCGGTCTCTTGTAGCAGGTACTTGACCTTTAGTATGACGAGACATTCTGTCTTTCAAATTATCAGTACAACCAATATAAAATCCATCTTTGCATTTCAGGCTGTAGATATAATACATGGGCTTCATTATAGGCGAAGGTCGCCTTCGCAAACCTACTGGCGGATTTCATCACGCCGTAGGTCCGCTTCGGCGGACCGAAGGCGGAGGGTGGAGGGCTCGAACCTCCAAGGGCTTGCGCCCGCCGGTTTTCAGGACCGGTGCATTACCATTCTGCCAACCCTCCAGTTGCAAGCATAATAAATCAAAATCTCTTGTGATACAATTTTAGTAATGCGAAAGAAAGTTGCTCCGTTTAAAATCGAGTGGGACGCGCCGGAACACGAGCATAAGAAGAGAAGCTCGGATTGGTTTACGGCGGTTGGCATTATTTCGATCTCCGTGGCGGTCGCCTCGGTCATCTTCGGCAATATCATTTTCGGCATTCTCGTCTTAGTAAGCGTCTTTGCTCTTATCCTTTTCATCAATCGTCCGCCGGAGGATGTGCATGTGGTGGTAAACGAGAACGGCATTACCAGAGGCAGGATTCACTACCCCTACTCAACACTCCATTCTTATTGGCTGGATACCGAGCACCCCCATCCGAAGATTCTCTTGCGCTCGGAGAAAGCCTTCATACCGCTCATTATCATTCCCATAGATCCTGATATAGACGCCGAGAAGCTTGACGATACGCTGAAAGAATTCCTACCGGAAAAGTATCACGCCATGCCCTTCGTAGAAAAAGTACTCGAATATTTAGGGTTTTAAAAATATCCCCCCGTTAGGAATCGAACCTAAATTTTGAGATCCGCAATCTCATGTCCTATCCGTTGAACGACGGGGAGTAAGAAGATATTACGATTTTTTGAGCAGTTTAGAAAGGCGTGACTTTTTGCGCGAGACGGTGTTCTGCTTGAGCGTTTTACTTTTGACCGCCTTATCCAGCGCCTTCTGTACTTGGCGGAAGGATTCGGGGGTAGGAGCTTTTTTGAAAGATTTGATAGCGGCAGAGACCTTATTTTTTCTTATAAGGTTGAATTGTCGCTTGGAGAGCGACGCTCGATGAGCCTTTTTCGCGGAATGTGTAATTGCCATTGGAGAGATGCTACACTATGGACAATATGATTTCAAGCCTAGCGGGCACCGTGCGGCACAAGGAGTCGGGTAGCGTGGTGGTGGATGTCTCGGGCGTTGGATACAAGGTTTCGGTCACAACGGATGTGGCGCTTGAGGCCACTTTATCCCAACCAATTTTCCTCTGGACACATCTAGCTGTCAGGGAAACTTCGCTCGACCTATTTGGATTCTTGGAGAAAGAAGCTCTCGATACTTTCGAGCTTCTCATCACCATCTCCGGCATCGGGCCGAAGACCGCCTTAGGCATCTTGAATGTCGCCTCCCCTTCAACTCTACGTCAGGCTGTGTCGGGCGCAGATACCACGTATCTGACCCGCGTCTCCGGCATCGGCAAGAAGAACGCCGAGAAAATTGTCTTGGAGCTTAGAGATAAATTAAAGATTCTTGAGAGCGACAAGAGCCTAGATACCAAAACAGAGGGGGACGCGCTGGAAGCTCTGGTTTCTCTCGGCTACAGCGAACGCGAAGCGCGGGAAGCAATAAAGAAATTGCCGAAAGAAATCAAAGACACTTCCGAACGAGTCCGGCACGCTCTGAAAAACTTAAATGCCTGAGCTACCGGAGGTACAAACAACTGTCAACGGCTTAAATAAAACCGTGCGGAAGAGAATTATTGTTGCTGTTATGACTACTTACGGCAGTAAGTACCATAACGGCAAAGATAATATAAAAGACCCGGCGTTCTTTAAAAAATTTAAAAGATTGGTGGTCGGACAGAAAATTTCAAAGGCAGAAAGAAGAGCGAAAAACGTTTTAATTCATTTGTCTGGCGGCTATACAATTCTTGTACATATGAAGATGACCGGACACTTCGTCTACAATCAGCCAGACTACCCCTTCACCCGGCTCACCTTCAAACTCGACAATAACAAGGAACTTTCTCTGTCTGATATGCGGAAGTTTGCCAAGGTTACACTCGTAAAAACTGCCGAACTGGAAAAATGTTTCCATCTGGAACACTTGGGTCCAGAACCGCTGGAACCCGGCTTTCGGCTTAAAGCTTTTAGCTTACAGCTTTTGAAAAGACCGAGAGGCAAAATCAAACAAGTTTTAATGGACCAGTCGCTGATTGCCGGTATCGGCAACATTTATTCGGACGAGATTCTCTGGCGCGCCGAGGCGCATCCGTTGTCTATTGTCGAGAAGATTCCGGAGAAAAACATGAAGCTTATGTTCAAGGCAATGAAAGAAACTTTGAAAAGCGGCATTCACTTCGGCGGCGACTCGATGTCTGATTATAGGAATATCAAGGGCGAGCGTGGCCATTTCCAAGAACATCATCATGCCTATCGGCAGACGGGTCGCGCTTGTCATAAGAAAAATTGTCGAGGGGTGATAAAAAGAATTGTCGTCGGCGCTAGGAGCGCCCACTTCTGCCCCGTGCATCAGAAGTTATTTAAATAGATTTTCTTTGCTGGGCAAACAGGGCAAATCGCATAAAGTAACGCTCCAAATCTGGCAAGGAACTCTTGTAAACCTTGCCCCCGAGAACAGCGTCAGCAAAGGATTCTCTGGCTCTATCCAGTTCTGATCGACGGCCATTCCATCGGCTGTCTAGTTGAGTAAGATCGAAGAGTTCCAACGCTCGTGTGACGGCCCCCCAGAAAGAGTCCTCATCTTTGCCCTGCCACTTGGCCGCCCTTCCCACCTCACTTCCGATATTCCCTAGTTGTTCAGCCAGAGAAAGTTTGTTCCACCTTTCTTTAGATACCGCCGCCATCTTAGTTCATTAATGTCTTGATAATCTCTCTGATTTTACTCTGAATAACCGTATCCTCGACCCCGCGTGTCTTATTCCCCAGAGAGGGTTTTAGATTAATCATGGAATCGAATTCGACAAAATCATCTCCTGTCTTTTCTAAATATAAGTTTATCCCCCAAGTATCCTGCCCTTGGGAATTTTCTTTTTCTATCAGAAGGGACTGGATATCAACATGAAGCTCGCCACCGACCCCCATAATCTCATTCTTGATATCCACCACTGCCTTGATGATGTCGCCATACTGTTCGTGAGCCAGCGTCTTTAGTTCCAAGAGAGTTATTCTGTCCTTGACGATTCTGGTTTCCATGAATTTAGCTTAACATATACATAAGGATGAAAACTTGTGTATTAATTCTTGAGAACCTGCGAAGCGTTGAGAACACCGGCTCGATTTTTAGAACTGCAGAGGGATTTGGGGTATCGAAGATTTATTTAGTTAACACTACCCCTGCTCCGGTGGACCGATTCGGCAGAAAGCGCGCTGACTTTGCCAAGGTCTCTCTTGGTTCGGAAGAGTTAGTAAGTTGGGAGGTTGGGAAGTCGGTAAGTTCAGTTATTGAGGAATTAAAAGAACAGGAATTTCAAATCTTGGCACTTGAGCAGACAGAAAATTCGAAAAATCTAAAAGATTTCAAAACAAAAAATAAATTTGCATTGATCGTTGGTAATGAAGTTGACGGAGTATCAAGGGGAGCCCTTGATAATTCCGATGAGATTGTTGAGATAAAAATGCAAGGTAAAAAGGAATCTCTGAATGTTTCTGTCTCGACAGGCATAGCACTCTTTGTGCTATTATAAATATATGCTTAGTGTATTTCCGGAACTGCTAAATTACTCGCTTTTGGCGCCGTTTCTCTTGCGCGTGGTGCTTGGCCTTATCTTTATCGACCTCGGAGTACTTCTGTTCAAGTCCGAGAAGGGGCGGTGGATGGTTTCCTTCGAGACTTTGGGTTTTAATCCGGCAAGCTTCTTCGTCCCTCTCTACGGAGCGCTGCAGATTATCGGCGGTGTCCTCCTTCTCATCGGCCTCTGGACTCAAGTGGCCGCGCTTGCCTTCGCTATTTTTACGGGCGTCGAACTTTACATCGAGTGGCGGGCCCGCGAAGTGTTTAAACGTGATCTGGTTTTCTATATCCTCTTATTCGTAATTTCCGTATCGCTTGCGCTTACGGGCCCCGGCGTTTACGCTTTCGACTTACCTTTATAGTCCCCCCACCAGTAATCGAAACTGGGTCAATCGCTTAAAAGGCGACTGCTCTACCACTGAGCTATAGGGGGAGAAATCAATATTATAGTTTTAAAAGGGTTTTTTCCACCAGTGTCTCTATTTCTCCTTCTCCGCGACGAGCAGCATGGTAGCCGAGGACCAGAGATTCAGACAAGTTTGCAAGTTCGGAAGTTGAAAAGTTTTTTAAAAATCCTTTAGCTTTATTATAAGGAAATGGCTTCATATCTGCTTCCGAGGCGCTCTTCGTTTTGCTTGCCAGAAGCATGGTTTTTATCTGCCAGACCAATCTCCAGAATATTTCTTTCTCTGGATCCATGCCGGCTGCAATTGCTTTCTGATATAGCACCCACGCATCGCGCTTTTTACGAGCGCCGATGGCGTCGGTAAAAGCAAAAATGTTGAAATCTACTTTTGCTTTAGGACCAATCAAATCTTCCTCCCCAATAAGATTGGTATCAACAAGCTCACCAAAAAGATTCTTATCCATAGCTTTCCATCTCTCCCCAATTATCTCCCGCGTGCGCCTCGACTACAATAGGCACCCCTTTCAACTTTTCTTCCGGAATTACCGTCTCCATTATCTTTTTGAATTCACGCGCCTTTTCTTCCACCTCATCTTCTTTAATCTCAAAAACCAATTCGTCATGGACTTGAAGCAATAGTCTCGCATCGGGAAATTTTTTAACAATCTCTCTCATCGCAATCTTGATAAGGTCGGCTTGGGTGCCTTGAATCGGCGCGTTGATGGCCATCCTCTCCGCTTGGGCCCGCACATACGGCAGTGGAGACTTGAAGCCGGTAAAGTACCGGCGTCTGCCGAACATCGTCTCCGTATAGCCTCTCCTTTCCGTCTCGGCTTTCACCTTATCGAGATACGCCGCGAGACCGATAAAAGTTTTGAAGTATTCATTGTAGAATTCCTGCGCCTCTTTCCTGTCTGTGCCCAAATTTCTCTGCAGAGCGGTAATTCCCATACCATAGAGAATACCGAAGTTAATCACCTTTGCTTGGGAGCGCTCTATGCCGATTTTTTCCGCTACTGCTTTATGCGCGTCTTCGTGATTTTGAAAAATCTCAATAAGCTTCTTATCGCCGGAGAGTATGGCCGCCAAGCGCAACTCGATCTGGGAGTAATCGAGAGAAACCAGTTTGAATCCTTTCTCCGCGACGAAGGCTTTGCGGATGGCGCGGCCGAGAGCGGTTTTTACCGGAATATTCTGGAGATTGGGATTATTGCTTGCCATCCTTCCAGTCGCGGCGCCGGCCGAGATGAAGGTGGAGTGGAGACGCGAGCTTTTATCCAAGAGCGGCGGGATAGCATCGATATAGGTGGAAAGGAGTTTAGAGAGCTCGCGGTATTCGAGAAGGTGGCCGATGATAGGGTGTTTATCGCGAATTTTCTCAAGCTCGCTCTCTCTGGTCGAGAGAGCGCCGGTGGGGGTCTTCTTTTGTCTTTTACCGGCCAATTGCAATTTATTAAAGAGGATATCCGCCAAAACTTTCGGCGAGTTGATGTTGAATCCTGCCTTGCCGGCAGGCAGGTCCTCCCCCGCCTCTTTCCAAATCTCTTTCTCCAGACGGGACAGTTCTTTGTGATAATTCTTTGAGAGCTCTCCGAGCATCTTCTTGTCAATACGGACACCGCGCTTATTCATTTCATCCACCATCGGGATAAGCGGTTTCTCGATCTTCTCAAAAACTTCCCGCACCTTTCTTTTATCTAGCTCCTTCTCCAGTATCTCTCTCGCTTCTCCCAAATCCTTGGCGCGGGTAAAGCTCCAGACATCCTCGAGCTTCGGATTGGTAAAGTTCGAATCTATGACCCAGAGCATGAGAGTGAGCTCTTGGGTTTCTCGAGGATTGAATTCTATTGCCGAAGTCTCCCCGACACTCGGTGTCGAAGAAACCCCAGACACCGAGTGTCTTCCGACTTCGGCTTCGGCCTCTTTAAATAAACTTTTAACTCTTTCACTCAAAGTTCTGAAGCCCAGTTCTTTAAACAATTCCAGAACTTTACCGATATCGAAATTCGGCCGCCATTCCGGCGGCAACTGAAACTTTATCGGCGCGTCGATGCGGATGGTGGCCAGAGTTTTGGAGAAGAGCGCCTCTTCCTCATTTTCTTCCAGAAGTTTCTTGACCCTTTCCGGCTTAACCTTTTTAATATTTTTATAAATATTTTCGATATCGCCGAATTCCTGTATAAGAGTGGTGGCGGTCTTCTCGCCTATGCCCTTCACGCCGATAAT
>CAYFFP010000002.1:0-40468 GCA_964342515.1 uncultured Candidatus Saccharibacteria bacterium | reverse complement strand
TTGTCCGAGGGGTCACCGCGCAAACCCTTGTAATCAATTAATCTCTCCGGGGAGAAGCCGAAACGTTCCAAAACTTTTTTTTCATCATAAAGAATAGTGTCACTCAAACCCTTTTTTAGAGTGTAGACTTGCACCCTTTTATCGTCGACTAGTTGCATGGTATCCATGTCACCGGAAGCGATGATAATATCCACCAAGGTCGAACCTTCTTTAACTTTTTCCACAATAGTGCCAATGATGTCATCGGCTTCAAACCCCGGATGGGAATAGATGGGGATGTTAAAGGCGGTAAAAATATCTTTGGCGCGCTCGAGCTGGAGTTCGAGGTTTTTATCAATCTCTTTTCTGCCCGCTTTGTAGGCCTCGTAGGCAAGGTGTCTATGCGTGGGTAGGGCAAGATCGAAGCAGGCCAAGATGTAGTCCGGCTTCAGTTCTTGGATCATCCTCAAGAGCATCGCCACGAGGCCGTAGAGCGCCCCGGTCGGCTCACCGGTGGAAGAGGCGGTAAATTCTGGCAGAGCGTGATAAGCGCGGTGGATGATGGCGTGCGCATCCAGCAATACAAGCTTCTTGGCTTCTTTGGCTTTATTAGCTTTCATGTTTGAATTGGATTCTTTTGGCATGTTTCGGAATTAAATTCTCTACTTTTTCGGGCCATTCAATGAGAATAACATTCTCCGGGTCTTTTATGAGCTCGTCCCAGCCCAAATGCAGGAGTTCGTCTTCCTTTTCTAAACGATAAGCATCAATATGAATTAATTTCTTAAAGCCCTTCCAGTTAACATCGTAGGATTTCATTACCACAAATGTGGGGGAGGGCATATTTTCTTCTACTCCTATTACTTTTCCAAACGCTTGGGCAAAAGTGGTCTTCCCCGAGCCCAATTCCCCTTGGAGGGCGATGATGGTCGCTTGCATGTCCGTATTATACAAAAAAGGCGGGACCGAAGTCCCGCCCTCACACACATCCTCCGCGGCCGCTGGGAAGTCGCAAATAATTAATCTCCCAAACCTCTTCGCGCGTACCTTCGTAGATACTCACGTAGAATTGCCGCGTCTCGGAGCCAAGGTACTCGCTCTTCAGCGTATACCCCTTGGCCACGAGGAACAGTCCTCGGCTTGAGCCGGAGAACGGCCTCGACGAGAGCGACACGATGGCCGAAGCGCCGTATGGCACTCCTTTGACTTCGACGCGGCCGTCACTCTCGAGGTCGAGAGTAGGCGCGCAGTTGTTGACTACGTGCACTCTGACCCCGACTTGGGGCATCGCTACGGTGCGCATTGGCCCCCCGACGATACCGGTTGTGGCGCAGTTGCTCGTTACCAACGCAACGAGCGTCAGCAAGAAGAACTTTTTCATGACTCACCTCTTTTTACATTATACCACAAGTGGTATTAAAAAGTCAAGACCCAAATTGCCCCATAAAATTGAGCTTTTTAGACTATAATTAAGAAATGGTCAAGTTTGATGAATCTAAGCAGGAGGAGCGGCTAAGGATGCTAAGAGGCCGCGAGGAGGAAGAGCTTGCCGAAACACTGGCGGAGCACCACGGCGTGGGCTATCTTGACCTCTCCACTCACCCCATAAATATCGACGCTCTCCGTATTCTCAAAGAGCATGCGGCGCGCGAAGCGGAGATGGCCGTCTTTAACGCCATTGACAAAGAAATCGACGTGGCCGTGCTCTCGCCGAAGAACGCGAAGACGCGCGGCATTATCGAGGAGCTGAAGCAGGAGGGCTATAAGCCGGAAATCTATATGGTCTCGCACGCGAGCTTAAAGAAGGTTTGGGACCGGTACAAAGACCTCTCCTACTCTTTCGAGACCACTTCCGGCGCGCTCGATATCTCAAACGATGAGATCCTCGAGATGATGAAGAAGGTTGCCACTCTTCCGGACGTCAAGAAGATGATCGAGGAGGTGCTTGAGCTTAAGCGCGCTTACCGCATCTCCCGCATTTTAGAGATAATTCTCTCCGGCGGTCTCGCCCTCAATGCCTCTGACATCCACCTCGAGCCGGAAGAGGATAAAATCCGTCTGCGACTCCGCCTAGACGGCGTGCTCACGGACGTGCTCTTCTTCGACAAAGAAACTTATGAGCTTCTGCTCTCCCGCATCAAGCTCGTAAGCGAGCTCAAGTTAAATATCCACGAGAAGGCGCAGGACGGCCGCTTCTCGATAAAACTTTCCGGCACGGAGATCGAGGTGCGCACCTCGCTTCTCCCCGGACCGTACGGCGAGTCGGTGGTGCTGAGAATTTTAAATCCGGAGACCATCGGAGTGGCGTTCGAGAAGCTTGGCATCCACCCGAAGCTTTTGGAAATCTTGAATAAAGAAATCAAAAAGCCCAACGGCATGGTCCTGACCACCGGCCCGACGGGAAGCGGCAAGACCACCACTCTTTACGCCTTTTTGAAAAAGATTTACACTCCGGAAATCAAAGTGATTACCATCGAGAATCCCATTGAGTACCACATAGAGGGCATCGTCCAAACCCAAACGGAGACGGACAAAGGATACACTTTCGCCGAAGGACTCCGGAGCGCCTTACGACAAGACCCGGACGTTATCATGGTGGGAGAAATCCGCGACACCGAGACGGCAGGAGTGGCCGTCAACGCGGCTCTTACCGGCCACTTGGTGCTCTCAACTCTTCACACCAATAACGCCGCGGGCTCCTTCCCCCGTCTTCTAGATTTGGGAGTGAACCCTAAAGTGGTCAGCTCGGCCCTCAACATTTCCATAGCGCAGCGGCTGGTAAGAACTCTCTGCCCCTATTGCAAAAAAGAAAAAACTCTTGAGGGGGAAGAGAAAGAAGTCGTTGACAGAATAATATCGGAGATTTCCGACCAGAGTTATCTTCTAGGAATACAGAAGGAGAAGATTTGGGTGCCGGTCGGCTGTCCTAAGTGCGCTCTGCTGGGATACAAGGGACGCATCGGAATCTTCGAGGCCATCGTTATTGACGGAAATATTGAAAAAGTAGTGATTAGTAATCCTTCCGAGAGAGACATCCGCGCGGCCGCTTCGAGCCAGAAGTTGTTGACACTTTCCCAAGACGGGGTGCTAAAGGTGCTTAAGGGAGTGACCAGTCTTGAAGAATTGGAGCGAGTGGTTATGATGGAATGAGACTGGGTAGGAACCCGGTCTCATATCAAGTTCATAAATCTCTAAGCAAAAGTCAAACTATTCTCTTAAGGATAACCTCAGAATCCCGCAATGCGGGATCCCGAGAGTGTCCTCAGAAAATCGTCCGTTGCTTAGAGATTTATGAACTTGATCTGCAGATGCAGTCTAGCACACATTAATTTTTATGTCAAGTGAAAAAATCGCCACTACCCATCCCGATCAAGTTGACCAAGCGCTCCGACCTAGAAGCTGGAGCGAGTATATAGGGCAAAAAGCTATTAAGGATAACTTAAATATATTGCTCAAAGCCGCCCTAGAGCGCGGCACTCCGCCGGAGCACATCCTCTTTTACGGACCGCCCGGGCTTGGTAAGACTACTTTGGCGCATTTAGTCGCGCGGGAGACCGGCCGGAATTTAAAGATTACCTCCGGTCCGGCCATCGAGCGCGTCGGCGACCTTGCCTCCATTCTCACCAACCTCGCGGCAGGCGACATCCTCTTCATTGACGAGATTCACCGACTTAACAAAGCAATCGAAGAAGTGCTCTACCCCGCCATGGAGTCCGGTGTTCTCGATATCATCATCGGCAAAGGGCCTTCGGCGAGAACTATCCAGCTGGAATTGCCGCCCTTCACTCTGCTCGCCGCTACTACCCGCGTTGCCATGATTTCTTCCCCCTTGCGCAGCCGTTTCTCCGGAGGAGTGTTCCGACTCGATTTCTATAGCGTTCCCGAGATTGAAGAAATCTTGCGGCGCTCGGCAAAAATTCTCGGAGTGACCCTTAAAGAAGGCGCCGAAAAAGAAATTGCCAAGAGAAGCCGCTTTACTCCGCGCACCGCTAACTACTTTCTTAAGCGCGCCAGAGATTTCGCGCAGGTTGAAGGAAGGCCCTTGGATACGGATGCGGTTCATGCCTCACTCAAACTTCTCGGCGTGGATGAAAAGGGCTTGGCTCCTTCGGACAGAAAACTTCTTGAAGTGATCGCCGAGAAATTTAACGGCGGACCGGTTGGTCTCTCGACTCTCTCGGCCGCACTCTCGGAAGAAGAGGCAACTATTGAAGAATTTAACGAGCCGTATCTCCTCCAGCTTGGCCTTATCGAGCGCACCTCGCGCGGCCGGACACTTACGGCGCACGGCTACGAGCATTTGGGTAAAAAGGTTCCAGCAAATTTACAGAAGAAACTGCTGTAAATTAACGACTACAAAATAACAACGCTATAGCTTTCTTATTTTGTAGTAACGGTGTCAAGGCAAAACCCTGACATTAAGAAAACGACCAGCCCCCCTATCCCTTGCGGGAAGAGCCCAGGGGCTCTTATTGGGGGCTGGAACCTTTACATGCATAATAACGTATAAATCAACAAAAAGCTACTGACTGTGGACAGGTTTAGCTTATAAAATAAATCTTATGAGAAAGCGTTTTAAATTAAAAAGGCATTCATGTCCTCTTTGCAAACCAAATAAAACCGGCCATTCTTGTCGCTGGCCAGTAAGAGAATTTTATTTATTACGAGCATGGGAAAGGGAGAGGCTTAATATTCTTAATAATTTCCCTAGTGAAAATATAGAATGAGTTATCGAATGTGGCAAATCCGGTAAATAAAGTAAGGTGTCAACGTGGCAAGTTGACACCTTCTTACGTTGACATCTTCTGCCCTCTTTAAAAAAGCAAAACCCGCCAGACTTGCACGGGTTGTGCTGTCGGCGGGTTGGGACACTATCTACGCCACGCGTAGGTAAGCGTCCGGTTTGAGCTGGTAATCATCTCGTCCGAAGACGAGAATAAGCCGGCGCTCTGGTGTGGGAGAGCAGGAGACGCGGAGCGTCTTGGAAGCGGGAACCGTCGGCGTCCAGACCATGAATCTCTCGAAAAAGTCGGGGTGACGAAAAGTCACATACGCCCCGCTCTCTTCAGGAATGGTTTGAACCTCGAAATTCTCGATCTCGGCTCCGCTCATCTGAAACGCCTGTCTTCTGGCCAGCCGTTGCATAGCTCGGTCATCCGGCGCGAGACGATTGAGCGCTCTACGCATCCGAATCAAAATCCTCATGGGATACCTCCGTTTTTAAGCGTAGCACAGTAAGCTTGACAAGTCAAGGACTTTTTATTTTATGGCTTTGAATATAGACTTTTGGTATGTCTGATGGAATTTTAGGAATCGATCCCGGGTTTGACCGCGTGGGGGTGGCTGTTTTGGAAAAAGACAAAGTGCTTTTTTCTGATTGCATAAAGACTGATAGAAAGTTGTCTCACGAAAAGCGGCTGCTTGAGATCGGAGATGCCGTGAGAACAATTATAAAGAAGTGGCGGCCGGAAGCACTTGCCATAGAACAACTCTTTTTCAACCAGAACACAACCAATGCGCTGAAAGTATCTGAAGCAAGAGGAGTAATTATTTATGAAGCCGCTCAAGCAGAGCTTCAAATTTGCGAATATTCGCCCCAAGCCGTTAAAATAGCCGTGACCGGCTACGGCAAGGCGGATAAGAAACAGATGGAGAGTATGATAAGGAAGCTAGTGAAGCTAGACGAAGCTAAGAAGCTAGATGACGAGCTTGACGCTATTGCGCTGTGTATAACTTGTCTTGCCATAAAAAGGGGTATTTGATAGAAATATATGCATTCAATTTAATTAAAAGTAATAGAATTTGAAAAATGAACGACGAAGAGATCAGGGACCCCGAAGAAGAGATGCGCGACGAGGGGCTTGCGCCCGACGATAATCTTGGCCTTGATGGTGAAGAGAAGAAGAAAAAGGACAAGGATTTGATAGATGATGACACCGTCAGTCTCGACGATGAGATTGAGGAGGAGCTCGACCTCGACGAGGAGGATAAGATGGATGACGAGTATAACCAGTAGGGTTATTTAAACTCTATTTTAAGGAAGCGGTGTTTGCCGACGCGATAAACACCGCTTTCGATTTCTTTGATGGCACCTTCTTTGTTGAGGCGGTTGAATTCGGTTTTGGAGGATACCAGTCCTTCCCTCAAAAAAATTTCCGCCAACGGCTCATCTTGTCGAGCCGTTACGGTCCTTACATCCTTCGGTACCCCACCTTTGGAAAAAGCTTCTTCGAAGCTCTCTTGCGCTTTTATCGCTTCGTCTTCCTCGTGGTAGAGCTTGGTAATCTCAAATGCCAGCCGCATTTTAGCTTCTTTGGGATGGGATTCGGTTATTTCTTTTACCTCGCCTCTTGGCACCCGAGTGCAAAGTTCAAAATATCTCGGGACAAGTTCGTCTTTAACAGACATTACCTTGCCGAACATGTCACTCGGTTTATCCGTAAGATTAATTACATTCCCCCATGACGAACTCATTTTCCTGCCGTCAGTTCCCTCCAATAATTCCGTAGTCAGTATATCTTGTGGCTCTTGTCCGTATAATTTCTGGATATCACGCCCCGCTAAAAGGTTAAATCTCTGGTCAGTGCCTCCAATTTCTACATCGGCTCTCACGGCGACGGAATCGTAGCCCTGCATCAACGGGTACAGCAATTCTTGAAATGATACTCTCTGGCCCGCTTTCATTCTTCTGGCAATCACCTCTCTGGATTCGAATTCATGCAGACCAAACAAGTTGGCCATTTTAGCCAATTCCACAAACCCCAACTTTGAAAGCCATTCTGAATTGTAATGCGTCTCGGTTTTTTTTGGGTCAAGAATCTTAAATGCTTGAGCCAGATAATTTTTCATGTTTTCTTCCACCCGCTCTTTCGTAAGCATCGGGCGCTCCGACTCTTTGTCCGAGCTGTCTCCGACAACGCCAGTAGCGTCTCCCACGATAAAAACGGCCGTGTGGCCCATCTCCTGAAAATCTCTCAGCTTCCACAATTGAACGGCTCGGCCGATATGAATGTTTGGACTGGTCGGATCAATACCGAGCTTCACCCTTAACTTTTTACCTGAAGCGAGTTTCTCCTCAAGGTGCTTCCGATCGATTACTTCGAGCACGCCGCGGGAAAGAAGTTCTGCCACGTCTTTATCCATGAAAGTATCTTAGCATATGATAAAATGAGTGCTCTAATGAGAAAATTTGGGCGCAAACTCCGCCATTCCAATAACTTTCTGGCAGCCGGAGCAATTATTCTTTTCCTTGGCGGACTCTTTGTCCTTTGGGTGGCCTCGTTGCGCATTCCGGCGCTGGAGTCGCTAAACGAACGCAGAGTCGACCAGTCCACCAAGCTCTACGACCGCACCGGTGAAATCATTCTTTACGACTTCTCGCGGGATATCCGGCGCGAACTGGTGGCTCTTGAGGATATCTCCGAGAATATTAAGAAGGCCACGATCGCGATCGAGGACAAGGACTTCTACTCGCACAAGGGCTTCGATCTCTCGTCGTTTCTTCGCGCGGTGTGGGTCAATCTCACCAGCCTTTCTTTCAGCCAAGGCGGCTCCACCATTACCCAGCAAGTGGTCAAAAACTCCATTTTGACGAAGGACAAAACTCCGACCAGAAAGCTCAAGGAGCTTATTTTGGCCCTTAAGCTCGAGCGGGTTCTCACTAAAGAGGAGATTCTCTCGCTCTATCTCAACGAAATTCCTTACGGCGGCACCGTCTACGGCATTGAGGCGGCGGCGGAGAGTTTCTTGGGCAAAAGCGCCAAGGACTTATCCCTTGCCGAGTCGGCTTATCTCTCCGCCTTGCCTAAAGCCCCTTCTTATTACTCGCCGTACGGAACAAATCGCGACGAGCTTGAGAAGCGCAAGAATGTAATCTTGGGAGAAATGGTTACCCAGCATCTCATCACGGACGAGGAGTACGAGGCGGCGATGGAGGAGCTTGTGGTATTTAAACCGCGGCAGGATAGCGGTAGCATCAAGGCGCCGCACTTCGTATTTTTTGCCATAGAAGAGCTCTCGAAAACTTACGGCGAAGATACCCTGCGGAACAGCGGCTGGAAGATAGTGACTACTCTCGATTATTCCATAGAGCTTGAGGCGGAAGCCATTGGGAAAATTTACGGCGAGATAAATGAGAGGCAGTTTAGGGGCACCAATAATGCCATGGTGGCCATCGACCCGAAGACCGGTGAAATTCTCGCCATGACCGGCTCCCGAGATTACTTCGACCCAGAGATTGACGGCAACTTCAACGCCGCATTGGGCCATAGACAGCCGGGTTCGACCTTCAAACCCTTTGTCTATTCGGTTCTTTTCAATAAGGGTTATACGGACAAGACCGTTCTCTGGGACGCGCAGACGCAATTTTCTCAATCCTGCGCTCCTGACAACTTTGTTTCCGATGATATCTGTTACGCGCCGGTTAACTACGACGACCGCTTCCGCGGCCCGATGCCGATCAGGAACGCTTTGGCGCAATCCATCAATATTCCGGCCGTCAAGGCGGTTTATCTTGCCGGAGTAAATGACTCCATCGAACTGGCCGAGAGTATGGGCATCCGAAGTTTAACGGAACTCAATACCTACGGCCTCTCGCTTGTTCTCGGAGGCGGCGCGGTCTCGCTCCTTGATATGACTTCCGCTTACGGGGTCTTCGCCAACGACGGCGTGAGAAACGAATATACTCCGGTTATCCGGATAGAGGATGCCGACGGCAATATTATCGATCGGCACGCGCCGTTCCCGACGCGAGTTTTGTCCGAGAACACGACCCGTACCATCTCAAGCATTCTTTCCGACAATGCCGCGCGCACCCCCGGCTATGGCCCAAATTCCCCTCTTTACATTTCCGACAACGTAGCGGTAAAGACGGGTACTTCCAATGACTACCGCGACGCTTGGATCATCGGCTACGCTCCCAACATCGTCATCGGCGCTTGGGTTGGCAATAACGACAACAGCCCGATGGAGAAGAAGGTGGCCGGCCTGATCGTCTCGCCCTTGTGGAGGGAACTTATGGATAAGGTCTTGCCAACCTTGCCCCAAGAATCGTTTATCCCTCCCGCACCGGAAGACTTGTCCGGACTAAAGCCGGTCTTGCGCGGCGAGACGGCGGGGGTCCATTCCATCCTTCACTATGTTTATAAAGATAACCCCCGCGGAGCCATCCCCGCGAATCCGTCAAGCGACCCGCAGTACACAAACTGGGAGTATGGAGTCCAGCGCTGGGCAGCATCAACAACGCCCGGATTCTAGAAACTCGTTGGAAACACTCGGTATCGGGCGCATTTCCTTCGGGGAGTGCGCCTTTCGTTTGTCTAAATCTGCATACGTTATAATCTTGCTATAGCTAGAAGATAACGTATAGCGCTGTGCTTTGCTATCTATAAAGTATTCTTGATGCGGGAAGCTTGTGAAATTTTTTAAGCTCGGTAAGTATCATCTCTTCTTTGAGTCTTATCTCGTTGTGTATGATGGGGGAAGCGGAGAATTCGAGAACGCCGTCTTTTAGATTTATTTGTTCCGGGGTTAATTCAATTTCGGTTTTGTTTTTTATCGTATTTATAATTATGTTTTTCGTGTCTGTGCTTTTATTGAGCTTTTTCGAAAATCTTTCGAGAAGACTGGAAAGATTTTTTATCATGACTGGTTCATGGGCATGACCAGATAGAGGAAGCTGGTATCGCCGGTGCCGGTAATAATAATCGGCTTCTGCACTCCTTCGAAGGAGAGCGAGACGCTGTCGGTCGCGATGGATTGGAGACAGTCGGTAAAGTAACGGTGGTTGACGTTAATGGAGATATCTTCGCCGTTTAGGGCGGCATCGACGGCGGTGCTATTCTCGCCCAAAGTTGAATTCTTGGACTCGATCTGGAAACGCTTGGCGCCGGGAGAGAGCTTGAGAGTCATTTGGTTGAAGGAGTCGGAGAAAATAAGCGAAGTCTTAAGGGCATTGATCAGGTCCTGCTTCAAAACGACGGCTGAACTCTTGGTCTCCTTGGGGATAATCTGGCGGTAGTCGGGAAAGGCGCCTTCGATAATGCGCGAGGTGAGATAGGTATTGCCGGAACGTAAAGCCAACTGATGTTCCTCAATGGAGAGCGATATCTCATCTTCACCGCGATCGAAGATTTTGATAATCTCGGCGGCATTTTTCTGCGGGATAAGAATTTGCTTGAAGTGGGGCATCGACTTTACTCTGATTTTCTTCTCCGCCAGACGGAAGGAGTCGGTGGCGGCAAAGACGAGGAAGTCTCCCTCGTGGGTTATGGCGACGGAAGAGAGCTCCGGCTTGATACTGCCCGCCGCAGCGGCGTAAATTACCGAGCGGATGCCGAAGACGAAGTCTCTGGCTGGCATTGAAAAGGCCTTGTCATCGTCAATTTCCGGAATAATCGGAAACTCTTCGCTCGGGAGGGTCTTAATGGTTGTTTTAGTTGATGAGGTTTTAATTTCAAGCGTCTGATCTTTGGTATTTAAAGTAATGTTACGATCCTTCGATAAAGAGGAAATAAATGAGGTGGTGGTGTGGGCCGGTACCACCACTATACCCGAATTAATGACCTTAACTGGAATAGAAACAGAGACACCAAGGTCAAGGTTGGTGGCCCTAACAATCAAAGAGTTCTGTCTGGCATCGAGATAAAAACCAAACAGAACCGGCAAGGTTGTATTTTTACCGGCAATTTTATCCGCTTTATTGAACGCCTCTTCTAATTGTTCTTTTACACACTCTATCTTCATAAATTTTTATATAAATACAGATGATGATGATGAGCAGGGTGGATATGTGGGTAGCTCATTTTGTGCTCTGCTAGAAAGGTTTTTTAGAACTTCGGAAATGATAATTTGGTTATAGGTGTTGATATCTTTCCTCCCACTCACCTTATTAGCATTATTTAAGGAAACTTTCCACACGTTATACGGTCAATAATCCCCTGATTTGTTCTATTTCTTCCAAAAGAACATGGTCTTCCTTGATGTTGTTTTTAATTTTCTCACAGGAGTGGATGACGGTGGTGTGGTCGCGGCCGCCGAGCTTGTCGCCGATTGACGGATAAGAAATACTAAAGTCTTCGCGCAAAATATACATGATGATTTGGCGCGGCTTGATAACCTCCTTATGCCTCGTTTTCTCGTAGATACTCTCCTCCTTAATGTTGTAGAAATCCGAGATGATCCGCACCACGTCCTTGACGGCTACCGCCCTCTTCGGCTTCACGTTGCTTTTAACATAATTTCTGGCATCGAGCATGGTAAGTTCCCTGCCCTTAAGCTCCGCTTGGCATAAGAGCGCGTTCACCGCTCCCTCAAGCTCGCGGATATTGCCCGCGATGATGTGCGCTAAGTAGTCAATCACCTCGGTTGAAAGAGCGACTCCTTGCCGGATTGCCTTGGCCGAAATGATGGCCGCGCGGGATTCTTTGTCGGGAGCCGGCAGCTCTACCGTCATGCCCATGAGGAATCTCGATTTGAGCCGGTCTTCCAAGTTCGGGATAAAGTGTGGGTGTTTATCGGAAGAAAAAATGATTTGTCTATTGCTGTCGTAGAGAGTATTGAAGAGGTGGAACAACTCTTCTTGGCAGCGCGGCTTGTCGGAAAAGAGCTGGATGTCATCTACGATTAAAACGTCGTATTTGCGGTATTTTTCCTTGAAAATATGAATTTTTTGGTGCTGGAAGGCGTTCATGAAGTCCTGTACGAACTGCTCCGAGGTCATATAGTAAATCTTCTTGTTGGGAGAAGTAGCTTTGACGTGGTTGCCTATGGCCTGTATCAGGTGGGTCTTGCCGTGGCCGGTACTCCCATAGATAAAGAGGGGGTTATACATAATGCCCGGATTTTTAATCACGGCTCGGGCGGCGGCATGGGCCAGCTCGTTAAAGGGCCCCACCACGAAGGCCTCAAAGGTGTAGCGCGGATTTAAGTTATCCTCTTTGTTAATAACTGTTTCCGGTAGGGGCAATTCCTTGGTGCCGGAGGAACTGCTTGCCGGGTTCAAATCCTTCCTGCGGACCTCGTCCTTATTCACAACGTATTCCACGGCATGGATGGAGTTCTCGATATTGCGCAAACTCCTCAAAATGGCGTTGTGGTACTTGGTTAGAAGCCACTCCTTGACGAAAGCGTTAGGCACCGAGAGTACCACTACTCCGCTGTCTTCTTTTACTATTCTGGTATCCTTAAACCACGTAGTGAAGTTGGCCTTGGAGACTCCGAGCTCCATCTCCACCAAAACGTTTTGCCAGAGTTGTTTGTAATCCATTGATAGTTTGAAAAGCTCACTATAAAGCGAAATTTGATTTGGCTATTATATACATTTTTAGAGTCCCGCTCAAAACTTGCGGTAAGAGCGAAAAATGTTTATAATCTGTTCATAAGTTGTTAATAAAAATAGTTCGACAATAGCTCACTATAAATGTCTAGAACATACCAGCCGAAAAAGCGCAAACGAGCCCGCACCCACGGCTTTCTCTCGCGGTCCAAGCGTACTCTGCGAAACCGCAGGAGAAAGGGCAGGAGGAAACTATCGGTTTAATGCATTTTTCCTTACGTATTACCTCGTCTGATACTCTCAAGGTAATTATCTCTGTTTCCAAAAAGGTCTCTAAAAAAGCCGTTATAAGAAATAAAATTAAACGAAGAGTCCGAGCCGCTTTGCGTAACTTAGATCTTAAACCGAGAACTTATTTAATTATCGCAAAGTCGGGAGCAGAAGATTTAAAAGGAGAGGAATTGAAAAATGAGTTATTTAAGTTGATAATGTCCTAATGTCCGCTTTCTACCACGCCTTTTTCTTCGACCCGCTTTATAACGCGCTCATCTTTCTCTTTAAAATTTTTCCTTGGGCGGATGCCGGCATCATTATCATTCTCCTCACTATTATCGTCCGTCTCATCCTCTTCCCTCTCTCTAGAAGGGCCACGCTCACTCAAGCTAAAATGTCCGAAGCGGCCCCCGAACTCGAAGCTATTAAAGAAAAATATAAAAACAATCCCGAAGAGCAGACTCGTCGCACCTTGGCGCTTTATAAAGAGAGGGGCATTAATCCTTTCTCCGGTATTTTTGTCATTATTATCCAGCTGCCCATTGTCCTCGCCCTTTACCAGATCTTTCTCCATTTCCCGGAAGTGAACAGCGCCATTCTTTACTCGTTTATTTCCGCGCCAAGCGTTATCAATACTGCTTTCTTGGGGATAGATATCACCGGTAAAAGCGTTATTCTGGCTCTCTTGGCCGGCGTCTCCACTTATGCCCAGTTTAAGGTAGCGATGAAAAATCAGAGCGCCCCCAAAGGAAATTCTTTCGGCGACAATCTGACCAGAAGCATCCAAACTCAAGCCAAATATATTTTTCCGCTCGTCATGTTCTTCATCGCCTACCAAATCTCCGGCGTCATCGGTCTCTATTTCTTCGTCACCAACCTCTTCAGCATCGTTCAGGAAATCTTTATCAGGAGGAATCTCAAAGTCAATCCAGCTTAATTGACCACAAAGTCAGGTCGCGCTTGTTAATAAATACCAAATACTCGTCATTTGCTGAAAGTTTTGGCTTGTAGACATCAAGGTCTAAATCGAAATCTGTTTTAGGGTTTGATATTAGCTGGGCGATTTCGGAATCGGTGTCGAAGCGCCAGACGTAATCGGAGAAATGAGCGCGGCCCGAGTACCAGTTATCCGGCTCTCTGCCTGATATGGGAGATAGCGGGGTGCCGCAGAAGAAAACATTATTTTCCTCTGCGCTCCAAGTACACTTTTCAGCAATCGTGGCCGGTAAGATTTCATTCGAAGTATTATTCTGTGTTGTTCTCGCGAAAAGTCTGGTTAGTCCCCCCTCTGTATAGGAGTAGAGAATACGGCTGCCGTTTGAGTTGGCTATCGCCGTAAGGCCGTTGAGCGGCCCGAGCAGTTTGCTTAAAGAGCCACCGGAAGAACTAAGAGTGTACGCGAAGCCCGAAGCTTCGGCGCTCGCTTTGGTATAAGCGATTAAGTTACCTCCCGCTCTTTCAAGTCGCCAATTATTAAATATTGATGTAAAAAGTGTCCGTAAATTACTGCCGGTAAACGTCGAAGAGACGATTGTTCCCGTATCCTTAAGTACATAGAAGAGCGTGTTGCCGGACCCCGTAAGAACGCTGTCAATATCTCCGCGCAAGTTGGTGGCTGATATTGAATATAACTCCGTAGAAGTGGCGCGGGGAGCCGTTAGGGATAAAGTAAGATTATTTATCGCGCCGCTCTCATCGAGAGAGCGCATAAGAACTTCCGAACCGTCGGCGCGGAAGTGGGCTTCGTAAATTTGGGGCATTGTTTGGTTGGTAATTCTCGTCTTTTCGTTTGTCTCGAGATTGGTTTCGAAGATGTGGCCCGTCGCCCTGTCGACATAACGCGCGAAAGTATTACTCTCTCTCGCCAGTATTACAAAGCCGGCTACGGGAGTATTAGAAATGCGAAAAACTTTGCCCTCGGCGCCGGCACCATTATCAAATGAAGTTATTTCCCCCACGGTGTCATCTGCCGGTAGTGCCGGTATATTAATATCCTCTCCCGAACCAAACGGCAAAACGTCGCGGATATTCTCAACAACCGGTGCTTCCCCATCGCGCAAAAAAATCCATGCTCCTAACCCAAGAACAACCAGTATTCCAAAAATAATTATAATTTTTTTCATCTCGGCGGTACTGAAAAATGCTCACCTGTTATATAGGGCACGACAATAATAGGAACACTGAATGGCAATCCCTCGCTTATATATCTCGTGCGCTGGGCTTCGCTGGCCACTTCGTATTCAGCTGTTAGCCCTTGCGTTCTGGCGTTGTTATAGAAAGTCGCAATACTTGCCGCTGTCGGAGTTTGAAGACTCACGTCAACAGATGTGCCATCATATTGCTTTTGGTTAGCGTGATTTACGGTCGGCGGCCATGTTTCCGTGACCTGAAATGCTGGGTTGCCAGATGTGTCACGCATTGCTTTTAGTTTATTCCCCAAGCCAGTATTTATTTGCGCTTGCGTGCCATTTACGATTTGAGTTTTTATGCTTAATCCGAAAGAATTTGCGTTTGAGCATCCAGAACACTCCCTGTAACGGACCGTTACTCCGGAAGAATTTACATAAGAAAACGGGCAATTTCCCTGACAGCCGGTCGTACCACCACCGGGAATTGTAGTGCTGGCGATTTGTATGACGGGAATGTCTAAGTTGAAGTTTACCAGTTCCGGATCGATGCTGTAGACGATAAGCCACGCGCCCATGGCCAATAAGAGTCCCCACAAGGCGTTCTCTATGGTGGCTTTAGCGTCATTTTTCCCTTGGAAGGCGTCCGTTGACATGTATTGCACCCCGCCCCAGATAATCTTTACCACCGCCAGCACTCCGGCAATGCCGATAATGAGCTTAAAAAGTCCGGGAATATAAGTGGCGGTGGTAACCTTCTCAACCAGCTCGTTGGCCGGTCCTATGGGAAGCTTTTCCAGAAGCGTGTATTCAGTTGCCATTGTTGTCGAATTGTACTAAGAAATTAATCTTTCCGGACTGGAGAATTTTTTCCTCGCTTTTTACCTCGATGGAAACAGAGGCCGAGCCGGCGCCCTCTTCCGGCGCGCGGTAGGTGGCGGAACTCTCAACCCCCGTCTCGCCGGTGTTGGTGCGCCATAAGTAAGCTAGATCACTGGCGCTGAAGAAGAGCGGGAAAGCTTTGAAGGTTACCTCCGCTTCCTTCAAAGGGTAATTCGCCCCGACTTCCTTGTGGAACAGGAAGCCGTACAATGGGCTTTCTTCATAAACTAAAAGTTCAGGTTTTCTGGGATTCACGATCGTCGAGCTTTCGGCAAGCACGTCTCCTTCGCTCGAAACTATCTCAACCTTGATATTCTGCGGTTTGGAAATTACCGAGTCGAAGAAGGATAAAGAATTCTTCCCCACCCCGCTTAAGCTCCCCAAGACCGTGCCATTTTTGCTCCATTTGTAATTTAGATTGGCGGCTATTCCGAGTTTTTGTGGTATGGCCACCAAGTTTATGCGCGACTGGCTACTCCAAAGCGAGCGCCCAACGTAGAACGGCGGCACGAAACCCTCTCCTTGCCAGAGAATATCAACCGACTGCGCGAATACGGGAGTGGCTAACAGCAAGTAAATAGCAGATAGTAAAACCACTTTTCTCATTTCTTCATTATATCTAATACCGGAGCAACTTTCTTTATCTTAGAATCGAGCGCCAAATATACAATGGCAGCGGTCCAAGCCGGAAGTATATCCCCGATAACCGGTATAAATTCAACGATAAAACTGCCGCCAAAAGCCGCAAACCTTTTCGGTTTCATAAAGCTCATTCCCTTGCTTTTAAACCAAACATAGAAGGTCAATCCGGCGAAGATAGTTACCAGCCAACCCATAAAGATCCACCCCAGAAGCCACTGCAGGGCATCATAGAAGAAGGCCACAGATACCATGAGGACAATAGTGGTATTACTTAGTCCTTTTTCTTTTTGTTCATCCATTATTTACAGCTTCTTTTAATTCATTCTGCTGCGCTTGAGTAGCCACTTCCCTATCTTCGGCTGCTTCTTGCTTGGCCTTTTTGATGGCCAAGACCTGCGAAGGATCGGAGGTGATAATCTGGTCCTCGGTATATGAGGCGATGGTCTTGATGGCCACATGCTTCAAGCCGGCAAAGAAGATTCCCTCCCCCACATCAGACTCAAGAAGCAAGAATTTTTCTTCATCGGTGAGATTAAAGGTTTTTTGCACCTCATCGATAGTGGCCGGAGACTGCTTCAAGAGGAGCTGGATGGAGGAGTTGGTAATGATGGGCACGCCGTAGGGCGACTTCAAGAAGTCGCCCACATCTTGCGTGACGGTAGCCACGCCCAAGAAATATTTGCGCCCGCGCTTGACCAAGCTCATAAGGAATGAGGCGGTATCCTCCGACTTCATCATCCACCACGCCTCATCTATTACCAAAAGGCGCTTCTTCAACTCACGCCTTATGGCGTTCCAAATGTGGTGGGTGACGATGTACATGGCGATGGGCTTCAATTCATCCTCCATGTCGCGGAGAGAAAAGACCACGAACTTTTTATTGATATCGACGTTGGTCGGACGGTTGATGAAGCCGGACCAAGTGCCTTTGGTGTATTTGGAGAGGCGCTGCGCCAGAGACTCTCCGCCTTCCATGCCCGAGAGCACCAGCTCGAAGTCACTCATCAGTGGCGGCTCGATATTGGTAAAGTCGGAGTCGGCGGTAATGTCTTTTAAGGCGTAAGTCTCGGTAATGGCGCGGTCGATGATGGCATCTTCTTCGGCCGTGAGGCCGCCCATCATCAGGCGGAAGAGACCCACGAGGTTAATGATGTTGCTTCGCAAGATGTTGGCCGCGCTCTCGCCCTCTGTCGGCGGGGCAATGTCGAAGGGGTTGATGTGATGCTCGGAGTTGAGCGAAATTTTGAAATAGCGACCGCCGGTCGCCTCGGCCATGTACTCGTACTCCTTCTCCGGGTCGATGACGATGACCTCGGTGTCAAACATCAAGGTGCGCAGAATCTCGAGCTTGGTGGCGTAGGATTTGCCCGCGCCGGCCTTGGCGAAGATGACGGAGTTATAGTTCTCAAGCGAGAAGCGGTCGAAGAGGACGAGCGAGGAGTTATGCCTGTTCACGCCGTAAAGAACCCCCTTGTCCGAAGTAAGGTCGAAGGAAGTGAACGGGAAAAGCGAGGAGAGTGGCGAAGAGTTAAGCTTGGAATGCACCCCGAGCTCGTCGTTGCCCAAAGGCAGTGTGGATTTATACCCCTGCTCCTGTTGGAAGAGGGCCGGCTTGACGTAAATGAGCTTGGCTTCAAGGATGGATTTAATCTCGCTCTCCACCTTGTCCAACTCGGCATCGGACTCGCCGTAGATGGTGATGTAGAGACCGACATCGAAGAGCTTCTCCTGCGCCTGCTGGAGCTGGTCGCGCAGATTCTCCAGGTCCTGATAAGCCACATCGAGCACCGGGTCGCGCACCAAGCCCTTCTCCTCCCTGCTGTGGATCTGCGATTGCACCTCGGCCACCTTTCTCTGGAATTGGCGCAAAACTTTGGAAGTTTCGACGGGATGGACGAAGATGGCCACGTCGAAAACCTTGTCCATATTGATGACGGGCGCGAACCATTCCTCCGAAAGAAATCGCGGGTAAGAGATAACGAAAAAACTCCGTAAAATTTTCTCCCCCAAATTAATTTCTTTGGGCGTAACCTTGAGCGCCGAGGGAGCGATAATGTCTTTGAGCTCCAAAACTCCCGCTTCAAAGATTTCCCGCGGCAAAATAGATGAGATGTCCTGCGGCTTCCGCTCCTCTCTACCGAAAATTTTATCGAAAAATCCCATGCTAAGTAATTTTTATTGGCTTTTCAGTTTCGCCGGGATTGAAGGCTTTATAGAAAAGCTCGATAACCTCCTCGGTGCCGAGGCGGGCCACCCTGATACCGGTGCGCACCAGCCCTTGTTCGACCACAGAGAGTCTTTCTTCCAACTGACTTCTATCCTCCTCGAAGCTCGCATCCCGCTTTTGTACTTCCTCTGACTTCTTTCCTATTCTTAGCCCCGAGATAATAACACCCGAGGCGCTTGCCGGCGTGAGTATGGCCGGCGTGTAAGGCACCACGATGAAGAAGTGCTTGGTCATGATGTTGGTCGATTCGGTGAAGGACCTGATGAATTCGATATACTCCCGCACCTGAATCTTCATAAGGGAGTTCTCCTGCGCCTTCTCCCGTTCTTCCAAGAGCGCGATGTAAGGGCGGATGTCGAGCTTCCTTGACTGAACCAGTATTTCTATAGAGAAATCGAGAGAATTAAGAAAGTCTTGGAATTGCAAAAGTACCGCCTGCTTCTCATCGGCGCTCTTTAAGGAGAAGTTCATGGAGGAACAGAGAATAATGGCGCGCATGCCGCCGTCTTTGAGCATCACGATGCCATCCCGCACTTCTTTGATTGGCACGAACTCCTGCGTTGCGTTAGTTGTAGCCACCTTTGTATTATAATATAGATATGCGATTCCAAGTCCCTCAATTCATCGAGATCGAGGATAAAATTTTCGGTCCTTTGACCTTCAAGCAATTCGTCTATATCGCCGGCGGAGCGGGGGTTTGCGTTATTCTCTTTACCTTCCTGCCTAATTTCTTGGCCATTCTCTTCTCCTTGCCGATAGCGGCTCTGGCCTTGTCGCTCGCTTTCTATAAAGTTAACGATAAGCCGTTTATAAATGTAGTCGAAGCATTCTTGAATTATCACTTAGGCAGTAAACTCTATATTTGGAAGAAAGAATCAAAAGCTCCTGAAGCGAGCGTTGCTACGAAGCTAGGAAGCTCCATTCAGCAGGTGCAGGTGCCGAAACTCTCCGAATCCAAGCTCAGAGAACTTACTTGGAGTCTGGATATAAAAGAAAATCAAAATCCGATAACTAAAGAAGAAAACTCGAATATCTAATCTCGAAATCCGAAACAAATTAAAATTTTCAAAATTCTAAAATTCAAAACTTAGATATTGTTTCGAAATTCGGATTTCGTGCTTCGGATTTATTCCAGCGGTTCCCTATACGGGTCCTTACCCGGCGTGTAGCTGTAATTGGGAGTTGAGACTAGAGGTTTTCTTTCGGTTTTTTGCTCCACATGCGGGACTTCACGAGCAACTTCGCCTTCTTCTATCATGGGTAAATTATGCGGGGCAATTTCCGGTAGAGAATTTTCTATCTTGCCCGCTTCTTTAGGTTTATCAAGTTGTGCGGTAATTACTTTCAGTATTTTCTCGTTAACTTCATCGGCAATAGAAGTCGCCGTTGTTTCGTCGATTTGCACCTCGCGCATCAAGTTAGCGACATAGTCTGCCGAATTCTCGAATCCGTATAATATAAACATTGTTTCCCGCTCCACTATGGCGATTTGCTCGAGGGAAAGTTTGTTGAGCAGGGCAATTTCCTTAACCGACGACTTCCACGGCACGGCGTTGAGAGCATCCTGCAACTCTTTCGGCAATCTATTGAACTGCTCTTGAATTAATTTTTCTTCTTCGTTCATGGTGTTGGTGCTGGTCCGCCGGTTGGTGGAGTTGCTGGTGGCGTTGGAGTTTCGGGTTCGCCACCTCCTTCTTCGTCCTTAGCTATTTCCTTGTATGCTTCTGCTAGTTTCTTTTCTTTGCTTTTACCCTTTCTTATCTGCGCTGCAGCTGCAGTGTTGTATCCTCCGAACGAAGCTATCCATGAATTTTCCATAACTTTTGCGTACGCTTGTTTGCGTTTCTCTCCTTCACCTTTGTTTTCATCCTTGACTCGAGCAACCTGATCTTTAGTTGGATTAACAACCCCTCTTTCTATTAAGATTTCTCTTGCTTTTTTATCATCATACCCCTTAAGTTGATCTAATTTTGCTTGAGCAGCTCTTCTCTCTGCTTCTGATCCCGCTCTTTTTACCGCTTGTTCTGCTTGGTCCAATGTCACTTGTGATGGGCCAAGCGCTTTTGCTCTCTTCTCCGCTTCCTCCGCCTGTTTCTTCTTGAATTCAATGAAGCCGCCCTTGCCTCCCGCTTTGCCTGCGCCAGCCATGCCAACCGTTGCTTCACCGGCACGAGTTGCTCTGAAGTCGAAGCTCGAGGCGCCTGCTTTCTTGCCAGTGGCTAGAGCCAATCGAGCCATCATTCCTCCGGCTCCGCCTCTTGATGCTTTTTCTTTCAGTCTCTCGCTACTGCTTACGGCTTCTCCGGCAACACCCAGAGTTCTTCTTCCAAGCCACCCGGTTGTCCCAATAGTTGCCGCGCCAGCCGCCCCTGTGACCCAGCTGGTGAGTTTGCCCATACCGCCGCCGGCTTTGTTGGCCCACTCTTTGGCGACGAGGAGCGAGGCGATGAGGAGGACAATGACGATGATGAAGTTTATGAGCATGATGAACGCCCCGCTATCAAGAGTCCCGTCTATGACACTGGCAATGCCGCTCAAACTTTTGTCCGGAGTGTTTGCCGCCGTGCCGAAGCTGGTGGTAATGCCACTCAAGATGCTAAGCGTTACCCACGTGAGCATGAAGTAGATGGGCGCGAAGAACGCCTGACCCAAGAGCGCGTCCCACCACTGATTTTTATATTTATCTATGCCCGTCCCTTTCGGCAAGATATGGGCGATGAAAGCGATCGGCGAGAGCACCAAGACGAGAATGAGTATCACATAGCGGATGATGAACATAATGGCGATGGCGAAGAAGACGAAGGCCGCAATCAGGAGCATGATGGTGCCCATGACTCCCACGGTCAGTATCACTCCGGAGTCAAGCTCCGGCGCCTTCCATAAGCTCTGCAAGTTAAGGTGTTGCATGAAGGCGTTCGAGAGGCCCGCTTGCTGTGTCCAATTAGCGTCAATATTTAGAGCGTTTGGCGCTATGGCGTCGTAGAAAGTGAGGGCCAGAATATTCGAGGCGTCTATGATTAGTCGGGTGAAGAAGAGCGAGAAGTTTATCAGCACCGCCACTATCACCACATTGACGATCAATCTCTTATTGTCCTGCCCGGTGCCGAGGATGGTATTGATAGCGGCGTAGAGGAGCACGAAGATGAAGCCCATATTGGCGATATCGCGCACCACTTTCCAAGTGCTTGCGATAGAATCAATTTTGGCGTAATTATCCGAAACATGGACGATAGTGTAGAACACCACCCCGTTTAAGATGATGCCCGCCAGTCCCGACAAGTAGCTCGCCAGTTTTAGTATGGTTTGAGCGGCTATCTTTAAGAACCATTCGGCAATCTGCACCGCTAAGCCGGAATTCTCCGCCTCTTTTGCAGGATCGCCAGCTTCGGTTGAGACTTTGAAATCTTCTGCCCTACCCTCGCATCCTGGAGGATAAGCGTTGCCTCTTCTATCTATGCCCGTACACGGCACTGCTTGAGCTGTCTGCGGCAGAATGAACCCGCTTATTACCACCAGTATGAAGATGTAGCTAAAAAGTTTTTTCATTGCGATGGAGCGATGCCGAAGTTTTGCACGGGAGTGCCGGCTGTTAACGGTCTGGCCGTTACCGATACATCATTATTACTGGTGACCGTATAGCCGGAAGGCGCCGTGACACCCACTTTGTAACTCTGGCCGTTTGCAAGTTGTCCGAAAGTGTAAATGCCGTTAAAGGTTGAGTTAGTGCCCAGATTCTCTCCTTCCGCCGACTGCAGATAGACAGATATTCCGGAAGAGAATGGCTCGCCCGCGTCTTGCGCGCCGTCTCTGTCGGTATCTTCGAATACATAACCCCATATCACGCCGCTGTTTGCTTCGGCATCTTTTGACCCTTGGCAATTCGGGTATTCTCCGCCGTATACGCACGAAGGTTCGCTATCGCCGCCGAAAATAATATCGTTGATATTGTCTCCGTCTATATCTACTCCCGGTGGAGGATTGATGCCGGGATTCGACCCACTCGATACTCTCGGAGCACTAAACAATCCCTTGACGCTGAACACAGTTTCTTTCAACAGTTGTCCCAAGAGAGCGCCGATAAGTTCGTCGAATTCGTCGGCAAGCTCGAGCTGTCTTACTCCCGTTCCAAGAACATTCTGCAACTGCCCCTCTATAGCCACTCCGGGAGTGACTATATGGTAAGGGGCGGTATTGCCGTTCTGGTCCAAACAGATTTTTCCTCCAAATCCATCCGCTATTTCGTTCCCCGAGCACTTCTCAAATGAGAGGAAACCGCTGCCCCAATTCAATTGCTCTCTTTTGAGCCCCGCGGCGCTGGCGATGCGGGAGTCGAGTTCGATTTTAGCATCTAGGTATGCTCCATAAGGATTATTTTGATTATTTTGCGTCATAGAGAACCAAGCGTCCCAGCCTCCTTGGTCGAAGTCGTCATAAAAGGCCTCAATGTTTGCCACCGCATCCGTTAGGGTGCATTGGAATAGTCTCGGTTGTTTATATGCTTTTTGTAGCGCTAATCTGACTTGAGTTTGAAACGGCGAGCAAAGGAATCCCAAATCAGAACCGGCGATGAAGTCTCCCGCAATACCATCCGCTAAGTCAGTGAAGTATTGCTCCGGGTTTGTTATATATGCTGGATTGCCGTCAAAGCCGCTGTTTATCCAAAGAATGGTTGAGTCAACCATCCCTTCGATAAACTTTTTGGCTATAATTATGGCCAACCCGTCCCAGCTTATGGGGATGCTTACTCCGAAAATTGATATGCCAGTCTCTTTGGCTTCAAGCTTAATGTTAGAAACAGGCACACTCGGTATAGCACCGATTGCCGCATTTCCTATGCCGGGGATTGCTCCTCCGGGGAGCAAAGGAAGCTGCGCTTTTGCCGTGACAGGAAGTGTGGAAAAGAGTGTTAGGAGAATGAAACTTGTAGCTACGCGCTTTCTGTAATTCATATGCCGTTCGTTAGGATTGCCAGTTGTATATTGGCAAGCAGGCGCTCTTCTTCATTTACATTTTGGGCGTAAGTATTGAGCGCGGCATATGTGCGGGCCGGGTCCTCGGCAATATTACTAAGAGCGCCGATGGAGCTTGAACTCGACAAATAATTTTCTATGAGTTTGATATGGTTGTCCGCTAAAGATACGGGTACGGGAATTTTCTTGAGCTCGGCGGCCGCTTCCTGATAAAGTTTTGCCGCATAAGCCGTGAGCTCTTTGAAGTCCGGATCATCGATATCGGTAAAGTTTCTCTGGCCGAAAGAATTAACGACTAGGCCGGCGTACTTGGCGCGCGTCTCGAATATTTTCTGGATATAAATTTTTGAGTTGTCAGTCGAATCGGGGACAATATTGATTTGCTCCTTTGAAACGCTCGGGCGGGATTCGAAGCTTAAAATACCGCCGGAGTATTTGTTGATTAGGGATTTTAGACTATTTGAGTCAAGTTGGTCGCGGGATTTAAGGGCCATATAATCGGAAAATAGCTGTCTGCCGAGTATATCTGTTTGAGAAAGAGGCAAGGCCGGTTCTTTGTCGGGAACTTTAGGATTTAAAAAGCTTTCTAGGATATCATTTTCAGACTCGAGCTGATTGGGAACAATGGCCAAATATGAAACAGCAAACGGATTTGTCCGCGCGAATCTTACCCAAGAAGCCCCTCCGATAAGAACAATCGATGCCAAAATTGCAAAGACGATATTGAATCGCATTGCCCTAATTGTATCAGAGATTTTTCCGCAAATCGGACGGCTTTCGGCGCTTGGTGTATAATTAAGTTAATGAAAGTTAGATACCGCTCAACACTGATTTTTGTTGTTTGTGTCTTTATTTTTCTTCCTCTATCTTCCGCTCGCGCAGTGTCGCTGGGTTTGCCTTTTGGCGGTTTGGTTTCTTACACTGTTCCTTGCACTTGCCCGGGTTTTATAGGCAATCTCTGGATTTGGTTTACCCCTCTCTACCTCGGTGCTCCAGTTCCGGCTACCGGCTCTCTAGTCTATGTTCCATATGCAAGCCGTCTTTTTGCTTGGTTTAATATCGGAGTGCCGGTTACATGGCATTTAGGGTCTTATCTTCCGGGAGTGCAAGCCTGCTGGATGCTGGTGCCCCCGCCCGGAGTCGGATGTTTCCCCCTGCCTGCGGCCGGAGTGATTACTCAAGTTGGCACTAGCAAACCTATTTGATAAGAATTGAAGCCAGTTGTCGCCAGATTTCGAGGGAGACATCTTCGGCTCTGATATTTTCATCCAAATTTAGTTTTTGAAACATCTCTCTAACCTTATTCTTATCGTAAATTGTCGCCAAATTAGAGAGTAATTTCTTCCTCTTCGACTTAAATCCCGCCTTAAGTATCCGGAAAAATTCCTCTTGTTGACACTCGGTGTCAACATCAAAAAATCCTTTAGAGATGTCATTTATTGCGATGATAGCCGAATCTACCTTGGGCCTAGGGACGAAAGAGCCCGCTTTGACGGTCTCTATGTAAGTCGGCTTGCCGTAAACTTTCACCGAAATGGATAAAATACTCTCCTTCCCGTCTTTTGCCACTATTCTTTCCGCTACTTCTTTTTGTACCAGAAGCACACAAAGCGAAGGTGAATACTCGGCAGATAGAAACTTTTCCAAAATCGCGCCGGTGATGTTGTAAGGAATATTGGCTATCAGCTTATAGCTTGCGGCTTTTAGCTTAGATAAATCAAAATTCAAGATGTCATCATGAATTAAAATTAATTTTTTATTTTCTATCTCTTCCCGAAATTTATTTTTTAGAAACTCATATAGCTCATCGTCTTTTTCCACGGCTAACAGCTGACAGCCGACAGCTAACAGCTTTTCCGTCAAAGCTCCTTGCCCCGGACCGATTTCCAAGATTGTGTCGGCGGCGGAAACTTCTCCGGCCTCGATAATTTTCTTAAGCGCTCTCTCGCTTCTCAAAAAATGCTGCCCCAAGGATTTTTTAGCTCTCATCGAACTCTTCAAGCATTATTTTCCTTCTAATAATTCCCTCCAAACTTTCTTCGGCGAATTTTTTATATTCTTTTTTATTTTTAAATTGTCCCAGCACGATTTCTTTCTTGCAAATGCCATCGGTAAAATTCTCGCGCGTGTACTCGTCCCAACTCGTTCTGCTTAATGTTGACACCGAGTGTCCACGGCCATGCGCCAGATGATTCAAATTTATGTAAGTGCTTAAGTGGAGAAGATATCCGTTAGAGTCGATAAGTTTCGCTTGGAACTTCCCTTGGAACAGCGCTCCCGATCTTTCGTATTTCGTATTGAAGTATTTTGAATAACCCATGCCGAGTTTATGCATAAACCTCTCGATACCTCGCTCCTCGACTTGTTCCAAAATAAAGTGGAAGTGATTCGGATTAACGCAGTAAGCAATTATATTAACAAGTTTCGGGTCTGTTGACACTCGGTGTCCACGTAGCAAATTCCCAAGTACTTTTGGGGTATTAAATTGCTCAATTCCATTAAAAAATCGCTCAGTATCGCCAAAGTTATTAAACAAATTTCGCTTATCTACAGCTCTGTTGTAAATGTGATAAAACTCTTTTTCCACAAAAACAACTTCTCTCATACTAAAATCTTAGCATGTTGACACTCGGTGTCAACAAGTTGTTTCGGATTTAGAATTCGATGGCATCTTCTCTTGCCCCGTAGGGGGCTCGCTCTCCTTCGGGGTCGATTAGATTCTCTGGGATGTCTGAAATAAACTCCGAAGGTATGTTGATAGTCTGTCTGCCGAACATGGTGCGCGCTTGCGCGTAAGATAGAACCAACTTTTTCCTCGCGCGGGTGAGCGCCACGTAGAAGAGCCGCCTCTCCTCCTCCTGCTCTTCCGGCGTTAGGCGATCGTCATTTACTTTTTCGTGGGGAAAGAGTCCTTCTTCTAACCCGGAGATAAAGACGACATCGAATTCGAGTCCCTTGGCGGCATGCACCGTCATGAGTCGCACCGCTTTCTCTTCTTCTTTCAATTCATCTTGGTCGCTCTGGAGCGCCGCGTCGGTAAGAAAGATTTCGCAGTCCGAATATCTTTCGGCAAAGCTTACTAATTCATAAACATTTTCAAGCCGCGAGGCGCCATCCTCGCCGGAGGATTTAAACTCTTCTTCGAGTCCCGAGGCCTTGATGATAAAAGCCACGGCTTCGGCCGGTGTTTTTGTCACGGCTGCTTCGGCAATTTCTGACAAAAGATGCTGGAACTTGGCATACTTCGCTCTCATGGCTAAGGGCAATGTCTCTTTTTGCCCCATAAAGATTTTAGCAATGGTAGTTTTGCCGATGCCCCGCGCCGGAGTATTGATAACGCGCTTAAGGTCGGCAAGACTCTCGGGGTTAAGCGCCGCGCGCAGGTAAGAGAGAATATCCTTGACCTCCCTCCTCTCGAAGAATCTGGTGCCTAGAATTTGGTACGGAACGCCAGATTTTAAAAATGCTTCTTCCAGAACGCGGGATTGGAAATTGGCGCGGTAAAGCACCGCGATTTCATCGGGACTTGTCCCTTTTCTTATAAACTCCTCCGCATAGCTCGCGATAAATTCCGCCTCGTCCGTCTCATCGAGGAGAGCGGCTAAGGCAATCTTTTCTCCACGGGCATTGGACGTCCGCAGATTCTTCGGCACCCGCACTTTATTCTTCTCGATGATAGTATTGGCGGCCTCCAAAATATTTCTGGTCGAGCGGTAGTTCTCCTCGAGGGTGATGACCAAAGTATCCGGATAGTCTTTCTCGAACGCCAGAATATTTTTAAGCTCCGCGCCGCGCCAAGAATAAATATTCTGGTCGATGTCTCCGACGGCGCAGATATTGTATGCCGGTCCGACCAACATCTTGGAAATTTCGTATTGCACCCGGTTGGTGTCTTGGTATTCGTCAATGTGGATGTAGCGCCAAACCTTTCTGTAGTAATCGCGCACCGCCGGTTCCTCTCTCAATAAGTTCTCCGTCTTGAGCAGAAGGTCGTCGAAGTCAAGCGCATTGTCTCTCTTTAGTATCCGTTCATACTCGGGCCAGACAACTCCCACTGCGTCCGCGATGTATCCACTTCTTTCTGAATTCTGGTAACCCAGAGCATTCAATCCTTTACCCTTTTCTTTCGAAATAATGCCCAAGAATTTTCCTGGCTCGTGAGTTTTCTGATCGAAGCCAAGGTTTGTGAGAGCTTCTTTAATAGCTCTCTTGCTGTCATCGCGGTCGAAGATTGTAAAGTGTCTGGTTATTCCTGCCAGGCGGGAGTGCTCTCGCAAAATATGAACGCCAAGCGAATGGAAGGTGCTGATGAACGGCCTTTCGGCCATTGATATCGGTCTGTTGATGTCGGGGTCGCTCCTTAATCCCGATTCTATCCTCTCTCGCATTTCCTTCGCCGCCTTGTTGGTGAAAGTTATGGCCAATATTGAACTGGGGGCTACCCCTTCTTTAACCAGATGCTTAATTCTCTCGACTATGGTCTTGGTCTTGCCGGCACCGGCGCCCGCCAGTATTAAAAGCGGTCCACTAGTTGTCTCGACAGCCCTTTTCTGCTCGGAATTGAGGGGTTGATAACTCACTGGCACACTATAGCACAGAGGTATATAATGATATTTACAGCAATGAAAGAACGTGGTCCCATGGCTCTATCGAGCCATTTTCTGCTCTTGGGCCTCTTGGTCTCCTCGGGGCTGATTATTATTCCAAGCCTTATATCTGCCAAAAGTCAGGGGGAGCTTAGGCGTTCACCGGAAACGAAAGAGGTCGGCAACTCCCAGACCATGGAACTTCTCGAGGGTTACTTAAACTCCAACCCCACCAGTATCGGCGGACCGGTGGTGGCGATAGTCGACGAGACCGCTCTCTCTCCTCTGGGAGAAGAAGGAGGGACCTTCATTGATCTAGGCAAATCCGGCACCGGAGAGATTAGCGTCTATGTGGTGCGCGAGGGCGATACGCTGGGGGAAATCGCGGAGATGTTTAGCGTCTCGGTCAATACCATCCGCTGGGCCAACGACCTGAAGAGCAATACCGTGAGGATTGGCCAGGAGCTTGTCATTCTTCCTATCTCCGGCGTGCGCCACACCGTAAAGAGCGGCGACACTTTGCAAAGCATCGCCAAGAAGTATCAGGCCGACCTCGACGATATTCTTTCTTACAACAGTATTCCGGCTAATGCCAAGATTATCGCCGGCGATGTCATTATTATCCCTGACGGTGTCTTAAGCTCCTCTCAATCCTCGATTGCTTCGCAGTCCTCGAATAATCAATCGGTTGCTTCCGGTTACTTCTTGCGTCCCATCAACGGCGGCCGGAAGACCCAAGGCATCCATGGTCACAATGGCATTGACCTCGCGGCGTCAATCGGCACTCCAATCTTCGCCTCCGCCGACGGCAAAGTTATTATTTCCCGCACTGGTGGCTGGAATGGCGGCTACGGTACTTACGTAGTTATAAGCCACGCTAACGGCACGCAGACTCTCTATGCTCACATGGGCGCTAATAATGTTTCAGTGGGACAATACGTCGAGCAAGGCCAAGTCATCGGTTCAATCGGCCTGACCGGCAAAACCACCGGTCCTCACGTCCACTTCGAAGTTCGCGGCGCCAGAAATCCGTTTTAAAGATCGAATTTTTTAGGTCTATACTCGACTGCTTCGAGGATGTGGTTGCTTTTGACGGCCTCGCTTCCTTCCAAATCGGCGATGGTGCGGGCTACTTTTATCATCCGGTGATAAACGCGCGGGGAGAAGCCCAAGCGCTCGGCGGCAAGGTTTAATGCTTTCTCCGCTTCTTTCTCCAGAAACACTAATGAAACTAAATCGCGCGCGGACATCTCGCCATTTCTTCTAAACTTCAAGTTTTTGAATCTTTCTTGCTGGATTTTTCTTGCCCCGACCACTTTTTCTCTGAAAGTTTTGCTCTCTTCTCCCGTTTTACCGGTACTGCCGAGTTCGTGCGGCGCGATTCTGTCTACTTCTACCCAAATATCGATGCGGTCCATGATGGGGCCAGACATTTTTCTTCTGTAGCGCTGGAGTGTCGAGGGCGTGCAGATGCATTGCTTGCCGCGGAAGCCGTAATTACCGCACGGGCAGGGGTTCATCGAGGCGATAAGCATCACATTGGCCGGGAAATGTGCCGTACCTTTCGCTCGCGCGACGGATACGACTTTGTCTTCAAGCGGTTGGCGCAAACTTTCTATTACCCGCCTTTCAAACTCGGGGAATTCGTCCATAAATAAAACGCCGTGATGCGCAAGCGTAATCTCTCCCGGCCGCGGCGTCGTTCCTCCGCCGACAAGCGAAACGTATGAGGCGGTATGATGCGGCGAGCGGAAGGGCGGATTGGTGATAAAAGTTTCTTGCAGCGTGCCGGCAACGGAATGAATGCCGGTGGCTTCCAGCGCTTCTTCGAAAGCAAGTTTCGGCAATATACCCGCGAAGGCTTTGGCCAACATGGTCTTACCGGTGCCGGGCGGACCGTACATGGCGACGTTGTGCCCGCCCGCCGCCGCGATAAGAAGCCCCCTCTTTGCCCTCTCCTGTCCGCGCACGTCCGTAAAATCGGTCGGGCTTACAACGACATCTTCCGGCAACTCCGTCTTATCAACAGAGTCGAGCGGCTCGTCTCCAATCAGATGTTCGATGAGTTCTGTCAGACTCGAGATGCCGAAGACAAGAATGCCGTCAATAAGAGCCGCCTCCGCCCCATTCTCTCTTGGCACGTAAAGCTCTTTAAATCCTGCCGCTTTGGCGAAGCTGGCTACGGGGAGTACTCCGCGCACCGGCCTGACCTTGCCGTCCAAAGCAAGTTCTCCGAGGAAAATCTTTTTCTCCGGATCAAACGCGAGATCTTCGTTGGCCAGAAGGTACGAGAGCGCAATGGCAAGATCGAAGTGCGTCCCCTGCTTCTCCACTCCCGCGGGCGCCAAGGAGGTAACGATTTTGTGGTTACTGCTTTTCGGCGACTTAAATCCCGAATTCTTGATGGCGGCGCTTACTCTGTCTCTTGCTTCCTCGACCGCTTTGTCGGGGAGTCCCACGATATTAAAGGCGAAAAGCGTTCCGCGCGTGATATCGGTTTCTACGGAAATCGGAGTGACTTTCAAGAGCTGCGTCTGCGCGGCATAAACTTTCGAAAAACTCATGAGTTGATTATACAGGAGTGTTCCTGGACTTTACCTAAACCACCACGTCCACGTGCTCTTTGCAGGTTCTAGCGGAGGGGTTCGCTTCGAGGCGGTCGAGTTCTATTTCTTTGCCGCAGACTTGGCAGAGGCCGTAAGCGCCCTGCTTAATTTTATCTAACCCAGAGTTAATGTCGCGGTAACGCTTCTCCAAGGTATTTACTATGGCGGCGTTGTCTTCGTAGCCCTCAATAGCATCAGCGACAATATTCTCGTCTGCCTGCGAAACATCCCGCTCCTCCGGCGGCGTCGCTTCCCAATCGCCGGGGTTGTCCGGATTTCTCCTACCCACTTTCTCAAGCTCCTTCTCCACCAGACGCTTCTCCTCCTCAAGCTTTTTCTTAAAATGTTCGTAGTCTATGGTCATAATTTAATTTTATCATATTAGCGCAAGAGGAGCTCTCTGGTCAGACGCTCAATCAGAGTCTCCAGAGTCCCGAAATTCTCGGTAATAATGAGCATCCGGTTGTCGAAGAATGAGTAAAGAATAACCGGCGTAGTGCTTGAGTATAGAACCCTCGCGTCTTTATTCTTCGAGACCGTATCTTTGAAGACGGACTCGGGGCCGATATTCGTCAAAAGCGCTTTAGTAGAGAATAGCGGCCCCAGATCCTGCGCCAAGCTCTCTTCCCATTTGAGCATGCCGGCAAAGCCGTTTTCGAAAGAAGCAAGTCTGAAAATTAAGAAGCGGCTCTGGCCCAAAGCACCCAACATAAATTCCGGTTCGAGCGCCCTCACCAAGCTTCCCGGCGCTCTGCTCTCGAGCTTTTCTAGGAATTCCGCGGAGGTGGTGTCTAAGATGATATGTTTAAGCTTGCCGGACTCCGCCGGAGTGATCGCGGCAAAGAGCGATTCGCGGGGAAGCGTATTATCGAGACGCTCGCTCTCCTCGGCGGGAATGAAGCGGCTCTCCGGCGCCACCATTTCCGGCGGGGCAGTCTTTCTTAAGTATTCGTTATAAGCAAACCACGCTCCCAATGCGCCTAGGGCTAAAAGCAGGAATGCTCCGAAGAAAAAGATGATCGGGCGCCCGCCTCTGCTTGGCGCGGCGCCCCCTTTCGCCACCTCCGCTCTCTGGATTGATACTAATGATTCCCGCTGTCTTTCCAGAGCGGTGGCGACATCTCCCTGAAATGTTCTAATCTGCTTTAACTTAGACTTTTCTTCTGGTGCTCCTTCCATTATCTCCCATTATAAGATACTTTTTCGGATTTAAATCGAGGTCGAAGAAGTCGTCGGACGCCTCGATGAGACGAGCCGAAGAAGATTTGCCGAAGGCTACCACCTCCACCTGACAGCCGTGGGTATTCTGGAGATATTTTACCAGCGGTACGTAATCGCCGTCGCCGGAAAGGAGGATAACAGAGTCGAGTTTCGGCGCCATCGTCACGGCATCTATCGCGAGTCCTACGTCCCAATCGGCTTTCTTGGCTCCGCCGAGGAAAATCTGGAGTGGCTTCGAGCGAATCTCGATGCCCGCCTTTTCAAGAGCGCCGAAAAAGGCCGTCTCCTCGCCCGTCTCCGTGGTAACGACGTATGCCAAAGCGCGGATTAAGACGCGGCCGTCCAAGATATCTTTGACGATAGCGCCGAAGTTTGCTTTGGCGTGGTGGAGATTTTTAGCGGAATGATAAATATTTTGCGTGTCTATGAAAATGCCGACCCGCTGGGCTTTGTGCTTGATAACAGTCATATGAAATTAGTTAGACACTCGGTGTCTAGGGATTCCGACACCGAGTGTCTGGTATTAAATTATTTCTTCAAACCAATTTTTTTCAGCAAAGACAGAGCGCGCTTGGGATTCTTCTTCTCCAGATATTTGAGATGTTTCTGGCGCCTGGCGACCATGGCTAGGAGGCCGCGGCGCGAGTGATTGTCTTTAATATTTTTCTTGAGATGCTTACTAAGCTCCTCAATGCGCTTCGTCAATATGGAAATTTGCACTTCGGGAGAGCCGGTATCCTTATCGTGGATAGCCGCCGCCGAAATCAACTTTTCTTTCCTGGTCTTAGAAATCACTTTACAAGTGTATCATACTTTGCTATATTGTAAAGGTTGTAAGTGGATCGCCCGACGGCGGTCCTTCTTTAATAAAAAACGATCATGTTTGACCTTAAAGTAATCAATTCGGTGCTTGGAGAACTCGAGGAAACTCGGGGTATTTCGCGCGCCTCGATCATCGAGGCCATAGAGGCGGCCCTAGCTACCGCCTACAAGAAAGAGTATGGCAAGAAGGGCCAGATTATCCGATGCGACTTCGACCCCCGTACCGGAGAAGTCCAGTTTTTCCAAGTAAAGATCGTGGCCGACAAGTCACGGGTAATCTTCGATGAGGGAGAGGAGGTGGCGGACGACGATATCCGCGAATACTACAATCCGGAGAAGCATATTCTCATCGAGGACGCGAGGAAGATCAAAAGAGACGCGGAGCTTGACGAAGAAATTATATTCCCTATTGAGAGCAAGGGCGAATATGGCCGCATCGCCGCGCAGACCGCCAAGCAGGTGATCATGCAGAAGATCCGCGAGGCGGAGAAAGTCTCGGTTGTCGCCGAATTCGGCGAGCGGGAGGGCCAGATCGTCACCGGCACCGTCCAGCGCATCGAGCGGGGCAACATCTTCGTCGACATGGGCCGCGCCACCGGACTGCTGCCTTATGAAGAACAGATCCCGGGCGAGAGATTCTCGCAAGGCGAGCGCGTCAGGGCGTATCTCTACAGAGTGGAGGAGTCTCCACGCGGAGTATTTCTCAGACTCTCACGATCTCACCCAAAGTTTCTTGAAAAGCTTTTCGAAGCGGAGTCGCCGGAGCTTTCGAGCGGCGCGGTAATTATTAAAGCCATCGCGCGTGAAGCGGGCTACCGCAGCAAAATTGCCGCGGAAGCTAAGGATACTCACATCGACCCGGTGGGGTCCCTCGTCGGAGGGCGCGGGGTCAGAGTCTCGACGGTAATGTCGGAGCTGCGCGGGGAGAAAATTGACGTCGTCGAGTGGTCTGCCGAGCCGAAGAGGTTTATCGAAGAGGCCCTCTCGCCGGCCAAAATCCTGGATATCGAAATTAACGAGGAAGAGAAGGTGGCCAGAGTACACGTCTCCGAAGACCAGCAATCGCTTGCCATCGGCAAGGGTGGACAGAACGTGAGATTAGCCGCCAAACTTACCGGCTGGAAAATCGATATCCAGTCCGCAGCGGGAGAAGAATTAGCATCAGCATCTGATATAATTAAAGAATAACATGAACTTGTGGCACGATGTAGAGCCGGGCACGAAAGAGGCGATGAACGTTATCGTTGAAATTAACCGCGGCTCCAAGAACAAATACGAAATCGACAAAAAAACGGGATTGATAGCGCTCGACCGCGTGTCTCACACG
Source organism: uncultured Candidatus Saccharibacteria bacterium (assembly GCA_964342515.1). Lineage (GTDB taxonomy): Bacteria > Patescibacteriota > Minisyncoccia > Phycocordibacterales > Zambryskibacteraceae > UBA5004. The sequence goes on along the minus strand of CAYFFP010000002.1, from coordinate 6,533 downwards.
GCGCAGGACTTCCCCTTCGATTACGGCTTCGTGCCCCGCTCGCTCTGGCACGATAACGATCCGCTTGATGTGGTAGTTCTTACCACTCATCCTCTCCTTCCCGGGATTCTGGTGCGAGTCAGGCCTGTAGCGCTCATGAACATGATAGACTCCGGCGAAGGCGACGACAAAATTATCGCCGTGCCGGTGGATGACCCGCGTTTCGAAAATGTCAAAGATCTTAAGGACATAAACAAGCATACGTTAAAAGAGATAGAACACTTTTACTCCACTTACAAGAAACTTCAGAACAAAGTGGTGGAGGTAAAGGGCTTTAAAGACAAAGCCGAGGCGGAAGCCGCATTTAAAGAAGGGCTTAAGCTATACAAAGAGAAATACGGGGTGTTATAATAAGAGCATGAAAAAATATTTCATTTTGGCATTGGCGCTGGCCCTGCCTCTGGCGGCGCTGGCGCAGGATACCACAGTCGATTCTTCGGTAAATACTAATGCTAGACCCGCTCAGGTTCAGACCAGATTAAGAGTAAACGCCGAACTTGAGGCAAAAAGGGCTCAGATGGATGCCGAACGCGAAGCAAGGAGAAAAGAGGCAGAAGAGCGAAGGGCTGAAGTCAGGACAGCGGTTCAAGAAAATCGCCTTGAGCTTCGCCGGGATGTTGTAGAAAGGAAATTAGCTAATACCGTCCGTGTTATGTCGGCTACGGTAGAGCGTCTCGAAAGCATTGCCAACCGTATTGCATCGAGAATAGAGAAATTCAAGGCTCGCGGCGCGAACACTTCAGAGAGTGAAAGATATTTGGCGGCGGCCAGAGCCAATCTTTCTGATGCCGGAGTGGCGATAGAAGCGCTTGCTTCCGCGGAGCTCTCGGATGAGACCATCCGAGAAAACTTCGAGAGAATCCGCGCTCTGGCGGCAAATGTCCGCGAGCATCTGCGCTCCGCGCATACAAATTTAATGATGGCGGCGCGCTCGCTTAGTTCGACAGAAATTGATTTAGAAGCAGACTCTAATTCAACAAACTAATATGGATACAATAAACAATCCCACTTCTAATATGCCGCCCCAGACAAACGGCAATGGCTCTGCCGGCTCGCTCATCGCTATCATCGTAGTTTTGGCGCTCGTTATTGTCGGGGCACTCTTCTTCTGGCAACGCTCGGATGATTCTCCAGAGACCGCCGGTACGGAGGAGTCAATGGAATCGATTACCACCCAGAGCGACTCCGACGCCACGACCGATATCGAAGCCGACCTGAATGCCACCGACATCGACTCCCTTGATGCCGAATTGAATTTCTAATTTCTTTGTTGTAGGCTACTTGGCATGACGTATTTGATTCCGACGGTTATCGAGAAGAGCCAATTCGGAGAAAGAGCTTATGACATCTACTCCCGTCTCTTGCGGGAACGCATCATCTTTCTAGGCGGGCCGATAGACGACGCGGTGGCCAACACCGTCATCGCCCAACTTCTTTTCCTGCAATCGGAAGATCCGAAGAAAGACATCACTCTCTATATAAATTCCCCCGGTGGGGTCATCACTTCCGGATTGGCTATTGTAGATACCATGAACAATATCAAGCCCGACATCTCCACGGTCTGCGTGGGTCTGGCCGCTTCCATGGGAGCGGTCATTCTTTCCGCCGGTAAGAAAGGGAAAAGATTCGCTCTTCCCAATGCGGAAATTTTAATTCATCAGCCGTTAGGCGGCGCCGAAGGTCAAGCGACGGATATAGAAATAGCGGCCAGACGTATTTTAAAAGCTCGCGAGACCACCAACAAAATACTCTCCAGCAATACGGGCCAGACGTTGTCTAGAATTGAGAAAGACGTGGATAGAGACTATTCCATGACCGCCGAAGAGGCCAAAAAATACGGAATCATTGACAGGATTCTCTAGTGTCAAAGACGGTCTTTGACACCACTCAAATTCTTTCTTCCGCGGTTTTATAAACTGTACTTCTATGGTCGATAGCGTATACAAATGCTTTTTTACTGTTAAATTTATAGACCACTCTATAATTATCCACTCTCAACTTCCAGCAGTTCTTTAATTTTCCACGTAGACGCTTCCCATAAAATTCTGGATGTGATAAAAGTTTATTTCTTATTACTTTACGTACTTGTTTTCTGATGGAATTGTCCAGACGAGGAATATCTCGCCTGATGACCATCTCGTGGAGTTCCAACTTATATCCAGAACTCATCGCGGTCGGCAATAAATCGGCCTTTCTTCATACGCTTCTCGACAATTTTGGTCAAGGCCAAATCTTCCTGAAGCTCCAGAGCCTCATTGGCCAACTCAGCCAAAACGGCAGCTTTTGACATCTGGCGATGTTTGGCCAATATATCAATACCTCTTTCAAGGTCTTTATTGAGGGTGACATTTATCCTCTTTTTCACTGTAGGCATACATCAAGTGTATCAAAAGTGTATCACTTACGCAAGACGGGCGTAGCGAGTTGACAAGATTTTGCAGAAAAAGTATTCTTTAGCTGTTCAACTTAAATTTGAAATTGAAACGTTTCTAGTGCTCTTAGTGCTCTCCGGCCTGACCGCTCCAACTGACTGAGCTACCGATAATGTCGTTGAAACTAGCGCTACTTCTAGCATTGCTTGCCGCATCTGCCGGTATCGGCTTCGGCTATTTGCTGCGCCTGATAATCTCCTTGGGCAAGAAGGGCTCGGTCGAACTTGACATCCAGCGGCTTGAGCTCTCTGCCAAAGAGGAAGCCCAGGAAATTCTCTCCGAGGCCGAAGCGCGCGCCGAAGGCATGATCTCCAAAGCGCTTTCCGAACTCAAAGAGCGCGAAACAAGAACCAAAAGCGCCGAAGACAGATTGATCAAGAAAGAAGAGCTCTTAGATAAGCGCCAGTCGGACTTAGAGAGAGAATCCGACCAGATCAAAGAGCTTAAAGTCGAGGCGCGCGTCGTTAAGGAGAAAATCGAGGGGATCGCGGAGCGCCGCGTCGCCGAACTCTCAAAAATTTCCGGTCTTTCCCGCGAGGAAGCCAAAAAGGAGCTTCTGAAAATTATCGAAAGAGAATCGGAAGAAGACTTCATGGTCCGGATGCAAAAGCTCGAAAACGAAGGACGGGAAAAACTCGAACGCCGCGCCAAGGAGATTCTGGCTACCGCTATCCAGCGTCTCGCCGCTCCAATCTCCGGAGAAGTAATGGCCACCGCGGTGGAGCTTCCCTCGGATGAGGTTAAGGGCAAAATTATCGGCAAGGAAGGCAGGAACATCAAGGCCTTCGAGCGCGCCACGGGCGTCGAGGTTATCGTCGATGATACGCCGAACTCCATCACCCTCTCCTCTTATGACCCGGTGCGCCGCGCTGTGGCAAAGCTTGCCTTGGAGAATTTGATAGCCGATGGCCGCATCCAGCCTGCTAAAATCGAAGAGTTTGTCGAGAAGGCCGGTGGGGAAATCAACAAAATTATCAAGGAGAAGGGCGAAGAAGCGGCGCTTGAATGCGAGATTTATAATCTCGACCCCCGCCTGATACAAATTCTGGGCCGGCTCTACTTCCGCTCGAGCTACAGCCAGAATGTCCTGAAGCATTCGGTAGAGATGGCGCACATCGCCGGCATGATTGCAGCCGAGCTCGGAGTAAATGTCGCCGTAGCCAAGGCCGGAGCGTTGCTCCACGACATCGGCAAGGCGCTTGACCATGAAGTGGCCGGCACGCACGTCGAGATCGGCCGGCGAATTCTCCAGAAATTCGGCGTCTCCGAAGAGATCATCAAGGCCATGCAAGCGCATCATGAGGAATATCCCTATGAGACTATAGAGTCTATCATCGTCCAAACGGCGGATGCCGTCTCCGGCGGTCGTCCGGGCGCTAGGCGTGATAACCTCGAACAATATCTAAAGCGTCTGGAAGATCTGGAAGCCATCGCCACCTCCTTTGAAGGGGTGGAAAAGGCCTATGCCTTGCAAGCGGGGCGCGAAATCAGAATCTTTGTCACTCCGGAGAAGGTCTCCGACCTCGAGGCCAAGAAAATAGCCAGAGATATAGCTGTAAGAATAGAAAAGGAGCTTAAATACCCCGGGGAAATTAAAGTAAATGTCATCCGAGAGGCTCGTTCTATCGAATTTGCTAGATAGACTTGAAAAATGGCTTGGTATATAATTAAACGCGTTAGATTCGGTTATTATTAAAAGAAATTTTACAAATGAATAAGCAAGATATTGCAAACGCAGTGCACGGGAAGCTCGGCGGCACTAAAGTGCAGGCGGAAGAAGTCGTCGACACTGTCATTGACTCTATCGTCTCGACACTGAAGTCTGGAGGCGAGGTCTCAATCGCAGGACTTGGCATCTTCTCCACCAAGACCCGCGCCGCCAGACAGGCGAGAAACCCGCGCACCGGCGAAGCCATCTCGGTTCCCGCCATGCGCGTGCCGAAATTCCGCCCCGCCAAGGGTCTCAAAGAAGCGGTTAAATAAGTTTCGTAAAATAAAAAATCCGGCCCGGGCCGGATTTTTTATTTTGCCGAATCCCAAAGTTTTTCAAATTATTTTTCTCCAAAATACGTTACTTATTGTCTATAGACAAATTGTAACGTATGTCAAAGAGTCTCTTTGACACCAGTTCATGAATGGAAAATGTTCCTGATTCGTAATATAATGCATGTATGGTTAAAAAAGTCTTAAAAATCAAAACCGACTACGGTGCCTATGACTGTGTCTTTACCCTAGCGAAAGATGTGGCTGGCTATATTGTTGAGGCACGAGGAGTAAGCGGAGGAGCTTTCACCCAAGGTAGAAATCTGGCGGAAGCAAAAAAAATGATAAAAGAAGCTATAGAAGGAATGGTAGAAGCCCAAGAGCTGGCTTTAAGGTTTTATATACAAAAGGAAGCCATTATGTCCTTAGGCACCCTGTCACAAAAAAGATAACTGAGGTCCCTTTGCACGGCAGCAGAGATATTGACCGCGGCCTTTTAAGTAAAATAATTAAGCAAGCCGGCCTGACTATAAAAGAATTTCTGAAGTTCTAGTTGACCTGCGAGAGTCTAGATAAATCGCTTTTTCTTTTACTTAACTTTGTAATCTTCCTTAATCTTTTCTATTTCTTTTTCTTCCTCGCCTTCGTTTAATTTACGCGCGGTGATACCTTGCTTCTTTAATTCTTCTGGAGGTAAAGCGAAGAGCTCTGAAACTCTTTTCTCTAGATACTCGGTTTCATTTAGCTTTGGGTCGTTCAGAACTTCTGATAAAAGGATTTCCAAAATATGACCGACATGTGGCCCGCCGGAAGTGCTGGTTAATTTCATTACATCTTCGCCATCTACAATCAGCTGTTTAACCGATATGGGGTCGCGCATGACCTGCTCAATCATGGAGTGATACTTGCGCAAGCGATACGGTGTCTCCTTCGGTCTCCCTGTCCCAATTCTGTCTGCCACACGAGTATCCATCAGGTCCCAAACGAGTTCCGGTCCGACATTCCTTACAAGTCTCCTCACGGCAGAAAGAGTTATTTGTTCCGTGTCGGAGAAGAACATGTGCCAGCGCACCAGTTTAGTCACTTTCTCGATAATTTCTTTAGAAAATTTCAGGTCCTCCAAAATTTTTTTCGCTAATTTTGCCCCCACTACTTCATGGCCATAAAAGGTGATGTTATCACCTTTTAAACTCTTGGTGTGAGGTTTGGCAATGTCGTGGAAGAGCGCGGCGAGGCGCACATGGAATGGAAAATTTTTCGCCGCGGCATGGTTGAGAGAGCGCAAAAGATGTTCCCAGACGGTATAGGCGTGGGCTTTGTTCTGTTCCACCCCTATCCCCTTCTCAAGTTCCGGTGAAATGAACTTCAAAATACCCAGTCGCGCCGCCATATCGAGAGCGATGGCCGGATTATCCGACATAATGATTTTTGCGAACTCATCACGGATGCGTTCTTTGGAAATTTTTAACAGAAGATCAGCATTATCTTGTATCGCCTCTTGCGTCTCGTGCTCGATAGCAAAGCTAAGCTCAGATGCGATTCGTAATGCGCGAAACATTCTTAACGCGTCTTCTTTAAATCTCTCCCCCGGTTTCCCTACCGTGCGGATTATCTTTTTCTTTAAATCCTCCTGTCCGTTAAACGGGTCAACTAATTTAGAATTTATATCGAGCGCCATCGCATTTACGGTAAAATCTCTGCGTGCCAAATCTTCTTTGATGGTATTCGCCCACTCCACCTTGTCCGGATGTCGCGCATCGGAATAAGCAGATTCCAAGCGATACGGAGTTACCTCGACAATTCCCATAGTTTCAGTTTTTACACCTACAGTACCAAAATCATTTTCATAGAAAGATTCTGGAAATATTTTCTGAATTTCTTCAGGAGTAGCGTTGGTGGCAAAGTCCCAATCTTTAGGGACTTTCTCAAGCAAAAGGTCACGCGCACAACCGCCCACCAGAAAATTCTCGAAGCCCGCTTCGGTTAAAGTTTTAGAAATCCTTTTTATTTCTTCGGGAATTTTATGCATTAAACATTCATTGCGCAGTATTCTTAAATTAGTCCGAACCGCTTTCGCCG
>CAYFFP010000001.1:146285-184898 GCA_964342515.1 uncultured Candidatus Saccharibacteria bacterium | reverse complement strand
CCAGTTGGGAAAATGCAAATTGGAAGAGACAAGCCCGCGGCGCGAAACGCGCCGCTCGGCTAGAATTTGAAAGGGCTTTTTTGGCGAAAAGGAAAAGGATTTATCAAGAAAGGGCAAAAGAAATTTTTTCATAAGGATTATTTAAGGCTCGAAAGAGTTTTTTATTTTTGACAAAATACGATTTACAATGTATTCTTTCGTTCAGAAAGTAGCACATCACAATCAAACAAAAGGAGGTCGTTATGGAACTTCACGAAAGTTCCCAGGTTGTCAAAAACCTGCTTCGTAAGCGCGACCTTCTTTTGGAGGGAGATCGTGCGCACGAGGAAATCCGTTCGGGACTCATCATCTGCGGTGGAGCGCAGAGAGGGGTGGATGGTGCCAGCAGATGCTTGGCGCTCCAGCTTCTCGGTTTACATCAGTGCTTTGATGTCGTGGTTGGTACTTCCACCGGAGCATTGATAGGCGCTTTCTTCCTTGATGACATCACCAGAGGCACCGAAGCTGTCGCTTTCTACTATCGCGAATGTCTAGACAAAAGATTCATTAATCCCAGAAGTTGGCCGATGGTGAATCTTGATTTCATTGAGGAACACGTTTTGCGAGGCGGGAGGCGGCCTATTAACGTCGACGGCATGCTTCGGCATCGTTCCCACTTCTTCGCAACAGCGACATGTTGGGTTAGTGGTAGGGGGCATCTGCTCGATGTTAAGGCGGGGCCTGACCCGATAAAAGTCATCAAAGCGTCTTCTGCTATCCCAGAGCTTTACCGAAAACCCGTCAGAATTGGAGAGAAGAACTTCACTGACGGCTCTTACGCTATGCCGTTTCCCGCAAAGGAAGTGGTGGAGCGATTCGGTTTAACAGACCTGCTTGTTGTGGCGAATTGTTCCGAAACACATTTGAAGTCCTATGGCACACTCAAGCGACGTGCGTTAACCAACCTCTTCGCGCTGGGGTTGCCATCAGTCGTGCGCAATGCAGCTCTTCTCCGCTCGGAGCTCTGGGCTGAAAACCTTGCCTATCTCCAAAACAGCGAGGTGAACGTAGAAATACTTTGGGGACCCGACTACCTCGACAGCATGACGCGAGATCCAAGTCTTCTGATGCGAGCTGCCGAAGAAGGTGTTCGCAAGACGCTTGCGGTCTTCGGTCAGTCCGAAATCCCGTTCAACCTGCTCTAGCATCCTCGCGGTGCTAGAGCATTTTCTTTTTCTGAATTCAAAGAGCGAGAATTTGCCGCCAAAGCCAGTGAATTTTTCAATCAATTTCAAATTGAAAAATTCCCTGAATTGAGTTATACTTAACTCAATAAAAACTTGAAATTGTCCGATGAAAGATGGGATTAAAAAAATTTGGAGCGAAAATCAGAAGGTCCGGAAAACCGTCGGAGTGCTTTTGATAATCATCGGCCTTGGCGCCCTTCTTACTCCCTTTACCCCCGGCTCATGGCTCGTATTCGTTGGTCTGGAATTATTAGGTTTTCGCTTCTTAATCTGGGATAAGATAAAAGGTAGATTTAAAAGATAGCATTTGTGTTTTTTGCATGCTTGTGCCATAATGCAAGTATGTAAGGTTCTCGTGGAGAGGTTCGTTCGTGAGAAGGAGCGCGAAATGAGAGGTCCGGCACTTACATGGTTTAACATAACGCCGGCAGAAGTGAAATGACTACAAAGTTATACGTTGGCGGAATTCCTTATACTTCGACAGAAGCGGGTCTTACTGAAACTTTCAGCAAGGCGGGCAATGTTGTTTCCTCAGCGATCATCATTGATCGCATGACGGGAAGAAGTAAGGGCTTCGGCTTCGTCGAGATGGCATCAGAGGAAGAGGCCCAGAAGGCCATTGAGATGTTTAACGGCGCTGACTTCGAAGGAAGGAAGCTCACCGTAAACGTCGCTCGACCTTTAGAGCCGAGAAACGGCGACCGCCGTTCGATGTAATACAGGCCTGGCCTGTGTGTAAACAAAAAAGCCCCGCAAGGGGCTTTTTTGTTATGATTGAATGAATGAAAGATAAATTTTTTCTCGCGGTCGGCATTGCTATCGTTGTCTGGTCTTTCTATGTCGTATGGCATCAACCGGCGCGAGGAGAGAGTTTAAAAATTGGGGATAAAATTATATCAGTAGAGATAGCAGATACAAACGCGGAGAGAGTGCGCGGTCTCTCGGGCCGAGATAAGTTTGAAACCGGGCACGGCATGCTTTTCGTCTTCGAAGAGGCCGGATTCCACGGCATCTGGATGAAAGAGATGAGGTTCTCGATCGATATCGCTTGGCTTGACGAGAACTGGAATTTAGTGGGTATTGAGAAAAATGTCTCTCCAGAGAGTTTTCCACATATTTTTTACCCGCCGACTCCTGTAAAATACATCCTTGAGATAAACGCAGGAGAACTCGACTAAAATGTTCCAGCCATCACTTATGCCGCTTACCATTACCCACCGCGACGGCACTAAAGAACCCTTTAATGCCGATAAAATCAATCGCTCGATCGAGCGCGCGGCGGCGGGGCTGGAAGACCCGATTTCGAAAGTGATTCAGGTGGCGACCGAGACGCGGCTCACTCTCTATGACGGCATTACTACCGAGGAGATGGACAAGGCCACCATCAACGCCGCCATCCAGAATGTCAAAGACGACCCCGAATACGACAAAATCGCCGCCCGACTGCTCTTAAAGACCGTTTACAAAAAAATCTTGGGCGATTACGAAGACGATCGGAAAATTTTAGAGAAAAAACACCGCGAATACTTCCCGACCTATATCGAGAAGGGCGTTGAGGCGAATAAACTCGACCGCAGAATGAAGGAGAAGTTTGATTTAAAGGAACTCGCTGATGCTCTTGATGTCAGCCGCGATGAACTTTTTTTGTACGCCGGACTCTCCGGTCTCATCGATCGCTATTCGATAAAAAACGAGAAACAAGATCCGATCGAGACCCCTCAATACTTCTTCATGCGCGTCGCTATGGGCCTTTCTTATAATGAAGATAATCCGACAGAGTGGGCGAAGAGGTTTTATCACAAGATGTCGAAGATGGACTTTATCACCGGCGGCTCGTGCAACTTGGGCGCCGGTACAACCCGTCCCGCGCTCTCCAACTGCTTCCTCCTGCAAGTGGAAGACGACATGGAACATATCGCTAAATCCGTCTCCGACGTGATGATGCTTTCTAAAATGAGCGGGGGCTTGGGCGTCTCGCTTACCAAATTGCGCGCTTCAGGTTCGCCCCTGATGTCGGCTAACGGTGGCGCTTCCACCGGGCCGACGCCTTTTGCCAAGATCATGGACACCGCGGTCCGGGCCATTCAGCGCGGCGGCAAGAAGAAGGGAGCGCTGTGCTTCTACATGGAGAACTGGCACCTCGACTTTACGGAATTTCTGGAGTGGAAGCACAATGCCGGCGATGATTACGCCCGCATGCGCACCGCTAATACCGCCGCCTATATCTCCGATGAATTTATGAAACGGGTCGCCGCGAACGAAGAATGGTTCCTCTTCGACTCCAAAGAAACTCCGGACTTGGTAGAGCTGTACGGTTCCGCTTTCGGCCGGCGGTACGCTCAATATATAGAGATGGCGAACGGAGGCAAAATGCGAATCTTCAAAAGGATGCCCGCCAGAGAACTCTTGAGAAAGATACTCGTCTCTCTCCAGACCACTTCGCATCCGTGGCTGGTCTTTAAGGATTCGATCAATCTGCGGGCGCTCAACAACAACACCGGCACTATTCATATGTCGAATCTCTGCACCGAGATCTGCCTGCCGCAGGACAAAGACAATATCGCCGTCTGCAATCTCGCTTCAATCAATCTTGCCGCCCACATTTTCGACAAGCAAGTCAACTGGCAGAAGCTCGAAGAGACCGTGCGGATGGCCGTCCGTATTCTCGATAACTTAGTTGACATCAACACCCTGCTTCTGCCTGAGGCAAAGAAGTCGGATTCCGAGAACCGCGCGGTGGGGCTTGGAGTGATGGGCGTGGCCGACGTCTTCGAGAAGCTCGGACTCCCGTATGACAGCGTGCATGCTTACAATTTCGCTGACCGCATCTTCGAATTCATCTCTTACATGGCCATAGACGAGAGCGCCAACCTCGCCCAAGTTCGCGGCAGCTACAAGAACTTCGCCGGCTCCGGGTGGTCGAAGGGCCAAGTGCCGATAGACACTCTGAAAGTTTTGGAAGATGACCGCGGCGTAGCGCTTACTTTAGACAAGACAAGCCACCACAGAGGACTCGATTGGGATATTTTGCGTGAGAGGGTAAGAAAGGGAATGAGGAACGCCACCCTTATGGCCGTGGCGCCGAACGCCAACATCGGCCTCTTGGCCGGAACCGTGCCGGGGATGGACGCGCGCTTTTCACAAATTTTCTCGAGGAATAAAATTTCCGGCAAGTATTTAGACATCAATCACAATCTTGTTCACGATCTTAAGAACATGGACCTGTGGGATGCCGTTAAGGAGCGCATCATCGAGGAGCGCGGCGATATTTCGGAAATAGAGGAAATCCCGGAGCACATTCGCGAAGTTTACAAAACCTCCTTTACCAATAATCCTTACGCTTACGTCGAGGTGGCGGCGCGGGCGCAGAAGTGGTTCGACCAAGCCATCTCCCGAAATATTTATCTTGAGACCCGCGACATCGACCTGACCATGAAGCTCTACGCCACGGCGTGGGAGAAGGGGCTCAAGTCCACCTACTACCTCCACATGAAGCCGCGGCACAACGCCGAGCAGTCGACTACCAGGGTCAACAAGGCCGAAGTTATCGGCAAGAAGGGCTTCGCGGTGCTTAATGAACTTAAGAGTTTGGCTGGCTTCGCGAAAGTAATGACTGAACCGGTTGCTATGGTGCCAATGCTTGTTGAGGTCACAACCTCACCCAACCCTCTCCTTGAGCAAGGAGAGGGTGGACACAGTCCGGGTGAGGTAAAACCAGAATTAAACATCCACATCTCCGATCCCGGCGACGCTTTAATCTGCGATAGTTGCCAATAATTATTCCTAAACCATAAATCCTAAATCTATGCTCATCGGAAAACCATCGCCTGACGACACGAACCTTCATCCCATCCGCTACCAGTGGGCTTACGATCTTTATAATCAGGCGGTCAGGAACACGTGGTTCCCGCACGAAATCGCGCTCAAAGAAGATATTCAAGATTGGGAGAAGATGACCGAGGATGAACAGCACGCGGTCAAGTTTCTGATGGCCTTTTTCAACCCGGCGGAGCTCATCGTCAACCGCTCCATCGCTTTAGGCATTTATCCGTATCTAAAGAGCGCCGAATGTCACCTTTATCTTGCCAAGCAGATGTGGGAGGAGGCCAATCATTGCGTAGCCTTCGAATACGTTTTGGAAACCTTTCCGTTCTTCGACAGGGACAAAATCTTTAATATCCACATCGAGGTTCCTTCCATGCAGGCCAAAGAGAAGTACATCAACAAATACATGAAGCGGATGACCGAGGATACGCTCGATATCTCCTCGGCGGAAGGCAAGAAGGACTTCATCAGAAATTTAGTGGCTACCAACATCGTTATGGAGGGCATCTGGTTCTACTCCGGCTTCATGGTGGCCCTCTCCTTCCGCCAGAGAAACATTTTGAGGAACTTCGGCTCGATGATTAACTGGGTTATCCGCGACGAGTCGCTTCATCTTAAGTTCGGCATCAACCTTGTCCATACTGTTCTTGAGGAGAATCAGGAACTTCTCACGGAGGAGTTTGCCAATGAGATCCGGGACTTGATTATCGAGGGTGTCAACCTTGAGGTAGCTTATAACAAAAATCTTTTCCCTAATGGCATTCTGGGCCTTAACGCCGAATACGTTAACCAATACGTAGAGTATGTCACTGACAGACGGCTTGAAGAGCTGGGTCTGCCGAAGCACTACGGCGCTACCAATCCGGCTAAGTGGATGGGCACCGCCACCGATGTCTACGAGCTTGTTAACTTCTTCGAGAGCCAGAACACGAGCTACGAGGTGGATGTCCGCGCCCATACCGATGAAACCAAGAAGATCGCGCAGGACATGCTACAATTCAAAGCATGAGAGTCGCGATAAACGGATTCGGCAGAATTGGCAGAGCGTTCTATAAACTGGCGAGGGAGTTGCCGGAATTAGAAATTGTCGCCGTCAATGATTTGGGCGATTTGGAAAATCTCGAATATCTTTTGAAGCATGACAGCGTTTACGGTAACTGGGACGGAACCTTTGACGCGAAATTTATCTCCGAAAAGGATCCATTAAAGTTGCCGTGGAAAGATTTAAATATCGACATCGTGGTTGAGTCTTCGGGAGCGTTTGAAAGTTACCAGAGCGCGCGCGCGCACGTACAAGCGGGCGCCAAACGGGTAGTTATCACCGCGCCGGCAAAGGATGAGGATTCCGACGGCAATAAAACGGTGCTCATGGGAGTAAACGAGGAGGATTTAAAAACCTGCATTATTACTTCTAACGGCTCTTGCACCACTAACTCCGCCTCGCCGATCATGCGGGTTCTCTCCGAGAAGCTCGGCATTAAAAAGGCGTTTCTTAACACCGTGCACGGCTACACGGCTACTCAATCCTTAGTCGATTCTCCGGCCAAAGGGGCCAAGGGAGGGGACTTCCGCCGCGGCCGTGCGGCCGCTATCAACATTGTCCCTTCCACCACCGGCGCCGCTATCGCCGTGGGCCGGGCGGTGCACGAGCTTTTGGGCAAATTTGACGGCGTCGCCATGAGAGTGCCCGTCTCGACCGGTTCGCTCTCGGCCATCTGCTTCGTATCAGAAAAGGAGACAAGTCCTGAAGAGATTAATAAGATACTGGAAGAAGCGGCAAAGGAGCCGCGCTGGAAAGGAATTCTCACCACCACCCGCGAGCAGATCGTCTCAACCGATATCATCGGCAACCCGCATGCCGCTATCGCCGACCTTTCTCTTACCCATGTCACGGGCAACGACCTTTGCGCCGTCTACTCTTGGTATGACAACGAGATGGGGTACACTCACACCCTGGTTAACCACGTGGCAAAGCTCGGCAAAACTTTATGAAAATTTTTATCGGTGCCGACCACGCCGGATTTGAATTGAAAGGGAAATTAATTCCTTTTTTAAAGGAACTCGGACATGACGTGGAGGATTTGGGACCGGATGTCTATCGGCAAGACGACGACTATCCGGATTATATCAGACCGGTTGCGGAGAAGGTGTCCTTGGACGAAAGCGCCAAAGGCGTGGTATTAGATAAATCCGGTCAAGGCAACGTTATGTGCGCCAATCGCGTTAAGAGAGTCAGAGCCGCGGTATATTATGGAGGCAATCTTGAGATTGTCAGATTGTCGCGCCAGCATAATGACTCCAATATTCTCTCGATCGGCGCCGCCTTCGTTTCTCTTGGCGAAGCCAAGGAAGCCGTCCGCCTCTTTCTCGAGACTCCGTTTTCGGGTGATGAACGCCATGTGAGAAGAATAAAGAAACTCGATGCATGAAATTATTCCGGCGGTGTTGCCGCACGATCAAAATGAGCTGGAACAAACGCTCGCGGCTCTGCCGGCAGAGATTACTTTCTTTCATATGGATGTGCTGGAGGAAGATATTTGGACAAGTTCGAATGTCAGAGAATTCGAAGTTCATCTCATGGTCAAAGAACCGGAGAAGATTATGGGCCGCTGGATGGAGCGAGGAGCTAAGCGGCTCTCGATCCACGCCATTATTCCTGAAATAGCGAAATATAGAGAGAGGGCAGAGATCGGTTTCGCTATAGAATTAGACAGACCAGTTGAAGATGTCTTGCCTTTCCTTGACTTCGTGGATTTCGTCCATGTCATGAGCATAGATGAGATAGGGGCGCAGGGACACAAACTGGATGAGCAAGTCTTTGGTAGAATTAAATTGCTCCGAGAGAAGTACCCGGCGCTGCCCATAGCGGTGGACGGCGGAGTGAATATTAATAATTACCAGAAGCTTCTAGACCTCGGCGCGGATAGATTGGTAGTAGGCTCCGGATTCAAAAAATTATGGGAATTACTCAAGACAAAGTAGCCGAGCTCGAAAAGCTCGCCAACGATATTAGAATCTCAATCATAGATATCGTTGAAGACGCGGGTTCCGGCCATGTCGCCGGTCCGTTAGACATGGCCGATATCTTTACCGTGCTCTTTTTCCACACCTTAAGACACGAGCCGAAAAAGCCCGACTGGCCGGAGCGCGACCGGTTAGTGCTCTCTAACGGTCATATCTGCCCGGTACTCTATACCACCATGGCTTACGCGGGATATTTTCCTAAGTCGGAGCTCAAAACTCTAAGGAGGTTCGGCTCGCGTCTTCAGGGACATCCGCATAGAGACTTTCTACCTTATCTTGAGACCAGTTCCGGTCCCTTGGGCGCGGGACTCTCCCAAGCCGTTGGCATGGCCCTCGCGGACAAAATTGACCATGGACTCACCGCGCAAAGACGCATTTACGCGCTGCTTTCCGACGCGGAGCATCAATCCGGCCAGACTTGGGAAGCGGCCATGCTCGCCGGTAAAGAGCGGCTCCGTAATTTAGTGGCGGTCATCGACAGAAACAATATTCAAATAGACGGCTACACGGAAGACGTGATGCCTCTTGAATCATTTTCTGATAAGTGGCGGGCGTGGAATTGGCACGTGATTGAGATCGACGGGCACAATATCGAGGAAATCGCGGAAGCATTTGAGGCGGCAAAAGGAGTATTCGAGAAGCCGACGGTAATCATCGCCCACACAATAGCCGGCAAGGGAGTAAAAGAGTTCGAGAGAGATTATCGCTGGCACAGTCAGGTTATAAACAAGGAACAAGAGAAGAGGGCTATTAAGGATCTGCGCACCTTGGGAGGTAAAATAAGAAGCGAACACCAGTAATGTTAAATCCGGCTTTAAAACTTAATGAGAAAATGTTCGACCCGAAGGTCGAGCAGATTCCTATCCGGCAAGGATTCGGAGAAGGGCTGGTTCTTGCGGGGGAGAAGAACCAGCAAGTTGTGGGCCTCTGCGCGGACCTTACCGAGTCGACCAAAATGAATTTATTTGCCGAGAAATTTCCCAACCGCTTTATCGAGCTTGGGGTGGCGGAGCAGAATCTGGCGGCAGTGGCCTCGGGGCTGGCGGCCATGGGTAAAATTCCGTTCATCTCTTCCTACGCCATGTTTTCTCCGGGAAGAAACTGGGAGCAAATCCGCACCACCATTTGCTACAACGACCGGCCCGTAAAAATTGCCGGTTCCCACGCGGGAATTTCTGTCGGCCCTGACGGCGGCACGCATCAGGCCATAGAAGATATCGCTATCACTCGCGTTATTCCGAGAATGGTTGTCGTTTCTCCATGTGACGCTATTGAAGCAAATAAAGCTACTCAAGCTTGTGTTCTTACCGGCACTCCGGTCTATATTCGCCTCGCCCGCGAAAAGACTCCGGTAATGACTACAGAAAAGACGCCTTTTAAGATAGGTCGTGCGCAGATTGTCTGGGAATCGCAAGACCCGAAAGTGGGAATCATCGCCACCGGCGCACTTTTGCATAAAGCGCTTCTAGCCGCCAAGGCATTATCGGAAGAGAAAATAGGGGTGGAAGTAATGAACCTCTCGACTATTAAACCCTTGGATAAAGAAGCGATAACGGCGTTCGCGAAAAGAACAGGAAGAATCGTGACCGTCGAAGAACACCAAATAAGGGGAGGCATGGGCAGCGCGGTAGCGGAATTACTAACCCAAACTTATCCGGTGCCGATGGAGTTTATAGGAGTTGACGATCAATTCGGCCAGTCCGGCACCCCGGATGAGCTGATTGAGCATTACGGCATGGATGACAGAAGCATCATCAAGGCCGTCAAAAAGATTTTAAAACGCTAATTTTAGATATTCTTCAATCTCTGGACGAGTTAATAGACCTTTCTGGGCACCGACTTGTTGGACGACCGACATGGCATTAATCATGCCCCACTTCAAGGCGGTCTCTAAGTCTTTACCTAAGCACAGGGCCGCGACAGTTGTAGAGGCGAGCGCGTCGCCGGCACCGGTGCGCTCGAAGGGCGGCTTTGGGTCGGGATAAGCGCTCTGGTGCCGAATGTCTGTGCCATCGTATACATGAGCGCCCCTAGGACCATTGGTTACCACGACCACCTTCGGCCCAAATTCATAAAGTCCCTTAAGTAATTTCTCTACGTCGGTGGAAGCTGTCTTCAAAATCCTGCCGGCTTCATCCACATTGCAAAAGAAAATCGCCGTCCTTTTAAGCAAACTTCTTAGTTCAAGAATTTCACTTATCTGGAACGTGCCCGGTTGGAAGGCGAGATTAACTTCTGGTTGGTCCTCGAGATAATGCTCGATGGCTCTGTGGAAAGGTATGGTCTTAGGTCCTAGGGATGAGAGATAAAGCCAGCGGGGAGTGTTAAGCTCTGGCAGTGAATAATCATAATCCTCGTGCTTCACTAGAATGGTGCGGTCGTCTTCGTACCATAAGACATAGTGGTAATTGGTCTTTTTGCTTGTCTCTACTTTTATAAACCGGGTATCAACATTGTCCTTCTTCAAACTCTCAAGAGACGCTTTGCCAAGGTCGTCATCTCCCAAATTTGTCACCAAGGCAGTCGAGAGCCCGAGTCTTCCAGCAGAAACGCTTGCGTTCGCGGCATTGCCCACCGCCGGCACTTCTTCTACCGACTCATAAGGAATTTTATCTCCGAATGAGAGCGTGATGGTGCAGTGAATTTTATTGATATCGCAGACGACCTTAGCGTCCTTAAGTTTGATAAAAGCGTCTACCGCCGTATCGCCAATCGCTATAAAATCGTGCATTTGATAAAATAATAACATGACATTAAGAGAGTGGCTCACGTGGGCAGAGGAGAAGAAGGTTGCCATAGGGCACTTCAACATCTCGGATTCCGAAGGGTTTAAGGCGGTGGTCGAGAGTGTCAAAGAGTTCCTCGTACCGGTAATTATCGGGGTATCGGAAGGCGAGAGGGAATTCATCGGACTCGGAGAAGTTATCGCTTTAGCCAAGGTAGCCAGAAACAACGGTCTACCGGTATTCGTCAACGCCGACCACACTTATTCTCTTGCCAAAGTAAAAGAAGCTATTGATGCTGGAGTTGATAGCGTCATCATCGACGCTTCCGATAAAACACTGGAAGAAAATATTGCTATTACCAAAGAAGTAGTCCGGTACGCTAATGAGCGAGCGCTGGTAGAGGGGGAATTGGGATTCATAGGTAAATCATCGAAGATATTGGAAGAATTGCCTCAAGGAATTTCGAAAACCGATCCAGACGAAGCTAAAAGATTCGTGGAGGAGACTGGCACCGACCTTTTTGCGCCTTCTGTGGGCAATATCCACGGCATTGTAAAAACCGGCGAACCGAAACTCGATATCGAGCTTATAAAGACCATTCACGAAAAAGTGAAAGTGCCGCTTGTCCTCCACGGCGCCTCAGGCAATACGGACGAAGAGATCACTCAAGCGATTAGGGCCGGCGTGAGAATCGTTCATATAAACACTGAACTGCGCTTAGCTTACAAGGAAGGGTTGAGGGAGGCTGTCGCTTCGGGAGAAATTGCGCCGTATAAATTCATGGAAGTCGCGGTGGATAATATGAAAGAAGTGGTTGGGAAAAAACTTAAATTATTCAATGGACTTACTCAATAGCGATCTTAAGGTTCTAGAAGCTTATAGCCGAGACGCGAGTTTATTTAAGGTGATGCCAAAATTTGTGGCCATACCTAAAAACGTCGAGGAACTCAAGCAATTGGTCAAGTTTGCTCGAGAAAATAAGGAGAGTCTTACCATGCGCGCCGGCGGCTCCGACATGACCGGCGGCCCGCTCAGTAAATCGATTATCGTTGATATCAAAAACTTTAATAAAATTGGAGAAATTAAAGCGGGAGGCACTTCCGTCGGCCCCGGGGTTTTCTATCGAGATTTCGAACCTAAAACTTTGGCGCAAGGTCTGATCCTACCCTGTTACCCGGCTTCCAAAGATATTGCCGCCATCGGCGGCATGGCGGGGAATAACTGCGGCGGAGAGAAAAGTCTCCGTTACGGCAAGATGGAGAACTTCGTAGTTGAATCTAAATGGATATTTGCCGACGGCAATGAATATGTAATAAAGCCTGTGTCAAAGGCGGCCTTTGACACAGGCTATGAGCAAGAAATTTTTGAATTGATCGAGCAAAACAAAGAAATTATAGAAAAAGCCAGACCGAAAGTATCTAAAAATTCAGCGGGATACTATTTATGGAATGTTTGGGACGGCAAAACCTTCGATCTCAACAAGCTTCTGGTAGGCTCGCAAGGCACGCTCGGCATAATGACAGAAGCGACTGTTCGACTTGTGCCGGCAAAAAAACATCACGACATGGTGGCGCTCTTTTTCAAATCTTGGGACGATATGCCCGGTGTCGTGAATACTATTTTGCCGTACGAACCAGAAAGTTTGGAAACATTTGATAAAGATACCATCAAGATGGGGATGAAGTTTATGCCATTTTATTTCGCTACGAGATTTCTGCCCGAGACGCTGATAGGAATCAAGATGCTGGGGTTGCCGGAGTTGGTAGTTTTGGCAGAAATTGCGGAAGAAACAGAGGTGGAGGTCAAAAGAAAGATTGCCGGAATTACGGAAGCCTTAAAACCCTTCAAAATACAAAGCAGAGTAGTAGACAAGGATTCTGAAGAAGAGAAGTTTTGGAAGGTTAGGCGGGAGTCGTTTAACCTTTTGAGAAAGCACTCGGGCAATAAAAGAACGGCTCCGTTTGTCGAGGACTTCTCGATTCGGCCGGAACTTATTCCAGAATTTCTGCCGAAGGCAAAGAAAATTCTTGAGGATGCCGGTATCGAGGTCAACATAGCGGGCCACGCCGGCAACGGCAACTTCCACATCATCCCCCTCATGGACCTCAAGCTCGCAAGTGAGCGCCACAAGCTCTTGCCCGTTGCCGATAAATTCTACTCGCTTGTCGCGGAGTATAAAGGTTCGATAACAGGGGAGCATAACGACGGCATCATCCGCACTCCGTATCTTTCCAAAATGTATTCGCCGGAAATGCTGGAACTTTTCAAAAAAGTTAAACAAATATTTGACCCTGAAAACATTTTCAACCCCGGCAAAAAAGTGGGCGGAACACTCGAGGACATAAAAAATCACTTGGCCTTGGACTAAGGTCATACATCATTTAGCGTGTAGATTTATAACGGATACGATTTAATCTTACTATAGTCGAATTAAATCGTATTTGGAAATTCAGATAAAACAATTGGATTTTTATGGAAAACAAGGTAAAATGGCCTCATGCTTACCTTGAAGGCGGAGATACGGGATTTAAATACTAAACCGGACAGGGTCAGAAAAGCGGGACAAATTCCCGCAGTCTTTTACGGCAAAAAGGAGGCATCTACCCCCATCTCTATCCGTCAGGTTGATTTTCTGAAAATCTGGAAGGAGGCGGGGGAATCATCTGTTGTAACATTAGAAATAGGAGACCCCTCGACAGAGCTCGGGGCAAGGAAAGAGAGTTTAATCCACGATGTCGACCTTGACCCGGTTACCGGCGCGCCTCGCCACGCGGATTTCTACGTCTTCGAGAAAGGACACAAAGTCGAGGTGGCTCTGCCAATAGAATTCGAGGGCACCTCTCCGGCGATTAAAGATCTCGGCGGCGGCCTCGTCAAGGTAGTGCATGAATTAAAGATTTCCGCGATGCCCAAGGACCTGCCTCACAACATCACGGTGGATATTTCCGGCTTGGTACTTTTCGGCGACCAGATTCTCGCTAAGGATATTAAATTGCCCGCCGGCGTTGAGTTAAAGATTAATCCGGAGGACGTCATCGCTACCGTCTCCGCTCCGCGCGAAGAGAAGGAGGAGGAAGCGGCTCCGATTGACCTCTCAGCAATCGAGGTGGAGAAGAAGGGTAAGGAAGAGGTTCCAGAAGAAGGTGTGGAAGGTGAAGTGAAGGAGGAAAAGAAGGAAGAGTAAAATTCCTTATGAAAAAGTTCTTAAAGTTTTTAATAGTTTCTTTTTTAATATCGCCTTTTTTCGCTTCGGCTCAGACAACGACTTGCCCGAGCGACATACGCGCCCGCGAGCCAGCAGCGTGCGCCGAGCTCGATCAGCTAATCAAAGAGGAAGTGGAAGCCCAGAAGGAAGTCGACAGACTGAAAGGTCTGGGAGTCGGTTTCGCCAGTGATATCGCATTTCTGACAAAAAAAATCGTAGCTGCCCAAGCTAATATCAAAAGCAAGAATAATCAGATTGCTCTTCTGACAAAGGACATTGCCGTCAAACAGTCGGAAATTGTTGTGCTGGATAGTCGCATCACTAAAGGCAAGAGAGCCATCGCTGAGATTCTGCGCAAGACCAACGACATCAACTCTTATTCTCTGGTAGAAACACTGCTCTCCAACAAAGCACTTTCCGAATTTCTGGTGGACCTCGATACATATGCTTCCACCGAAAAGGCTCTCGACAACCTTTTCGACGAACTGCGGGGCATTAAAATTCTGACCGAATCGCAAAAAGCCGAGTTAAATAAAAGAAGGGAGGCCGAAGCAGCTGCTCGCGCTACCCTAGAGATTGCTAAAAAACAGGTGGAGATTAGTCAGGCAGAAAAAGAAACTTTACTGAAAATCAATGATGCTGAAAAGAAAACCTACGAGCAAGTCGTGGCTGACAGACAAGCTAAGGCGGCCCAGATCCGCGCGGTACTCTTCCCGTTGCGAGACGCCATTGCTATTCCTTTCGGCACAGCACTCCAGTATGCGGAAGCCGCGAAAGCGAAAACCGGCGTCCCTCCGGCGTTAATACTTGCCATTCTCCAGCAAGAGTCGAATCTTGGAGCAAACGTCGGCTCATGTCTCATCACTAATCTCTCTACAGGAGAAACAAAAAGTGTAAGAACTGGTACGGTCTTTGCAAATGGCATCCACCCCACTCGCGACTTGCCGATACTCCAGTCAATTTTAAATAAACTTGGTGGCGATCCATTCCAGACTAAGGTCTCTTGTCCTATTACAGGCGTTTCGGGCTACGGCGGAGCAATGGGTCCGGCGCAATTCATCCCCTCTACATGGACACTCATGGAAGGTAAGGTCGGAGCCGCTTTGGACAAAACAAATCCTGACCCATGGAACCCTCAAGATGCCATCATGGCCATGGCTCTATTCCTCAAAGATATTATGGGCAACACCGGCGACCCTTATACCGACCAGCGTACCGCCGCCTGCCGTTACTACTCCGGCAAGACCTGCTACGGCTCGCGTGGCGCTAACGTCGGCCTCTCTTACGGCAACTCGGTCATGAACAAGGCCGCCGCTATTCGGCGAGACATCGACTTCTTGCAGGGCGTGTAATTTGTGGTATATTTGACGCCTAATGAAACACGATATTCACCCGCAGGATTACCGGCCGGTGCTGTTCATAGACAATGCCAGCGGCGCGGAGTTTGTCATCCCTTCTACCGTGAAGACTGCCGAGACGGCAAAGAGTAAGAGGGATAAAAAAGAGTATCCGGTCTACCGCGTAGAGATTTCTTCCGCCACCCATCCTATCTATACCGGACAGGAGAAGGTCCTCGACACCGCCGGCCGGGTAGAAAGGTTTAAACAGAAACAGGCGAGAGCGAACCCTACTTCGCATAAAGCTACGAAGGGCAAGGGAAAAAAGTAATGGATTGGCGAGAGTATCAGAAGCAAAAGGCGCAAGAATCCGAAGAATTTCCGAATGAAATAATATTGGAAATCCGCGCCGGCGCGGGAGGGGACGAAGCAGCTATGTTTGCAAAGGAGCTTTCCGAGATGTATATCGCCTACGCCCGAAAGCAGGGGTGGCAGATAGTAGAATTGGATGAGCTGGTTTACGAAATCAGAGGCGGCGATTGCTACAAAAAATTGCGTTTCGAGACCGGCGTCCATAGAGTTCAAAGAGTGCCCGTTACGGAAAAGACTGGACGGATACATACCTCCACTGCATCGGTGGCAATTTTGCCGGTGAGAAAGAAAGCTACCATTGAGATAAAGCCTTCTGACTTGGAGATCGAAACATCCCGTTCCGGCGGCGCCGGCGGCCAGAACGTCAACAAAGTCGAGACCGCCGTGAGAATTATCCATAAGCCCACCGGCATTGATGCTCGCTCCCAGTCAGAGAGAAGTCAGGCCGCCAATAAGGAGAAAGCGATGGCCGTACTTACCGCTAAACTGGAGAGAATGAAGGAGGAAGAAGAGGCGGCCAAGTACGCCGGCGAGCGCAAAAGCCAGATCGGCACCGCAGACAGGTCGGAGAAAATCCGCACTTACAACCTCCTGCAAGACCGCATCACCGACCACCGCATCAAACAGAGTTGGCACAATATCGAGCGCATTATGAAGGGCGAGATTGAACCCATCATAGAGGCCATGCAGGAAATATCCACAGATTGATTTTTAGCTACTTCAGAGTAATCTGAAAGTTAGAGGAGGTGAGTGATGATACCTAATCCACTGCCCGGAAGACCGCTGTTCGTGAGTTACGACGACGGAAGGATTTACATATCCGCCCACGACCACTTCCACCAAGAGAAACTGCGGGAGTTCAAGCGGCTCATCCGCAACGCCCATCCGGACAGAGTGCCGCAGATATGGGCCGCCGGGCGTACCCGCAAGCTTCTCAAAGCAAGAGGGCGTTTCTTGCTTAAGGAAGTAACATGGTACGCTCAATTCGGACTGGAGCCGCCCACCAAAACCCCCAGTCGGAGAGTGGAGTCGGAGTCCCCATCGCTTCTTGCGACGGGGCTGTTTTATTGTTAGAATCCTTAAGTTGTGCAAAAATTAATCGATAATCTTTTCTCGGTCGGAGCCCATTTCGGGTTTGTTAAATCACGTCGACATCCCTCTGTCAAACCATTCATCTTAGGGACTAAAAATAAAACCGAGATCTTCGATCTCGAAAAGACTGCCAAAGAACTCGAGAAAGCTTTGCAATTCGTGGAAGCAAAGGGTAAAGAAGGGGCTTTAATTCTTTTCGTCGGGGGCAAAAGCGAGGGGAGAGAGGCGATCAGACGAGCGGGCAAGGAGCTTAATATGCCCTATGTGGCCGGTCGCTGGATTGGCGGGACGCTTACCAACTTCCCCGAAATTAAGAAGCGCATACAGCGCCTAGAGGAACTCACGGAGCAGCGCGAGAAGGGCGAACTCGGCAAGTACACCAAGAAGGAACGCTTGCTCATCGATCGCGAGATCGACAAGCTTACCATGTACTTCAGCGGGCTCTCGAACCTCAAAAGTTTGCCGAAGGTTCTCGTCGTTGTTGACCCGAAGAAGGAATATATCGCCGTCACGGAAGCTCTTAAGTCGCGTATTCCGGTCGTGGCGTTAGCCGGCTCTGACGCGGACCTTTATAAAATCGATTACGCCATACCGGCCAATGACGCCTCGCGACAGACGATTAATTTTATTATCGGCGAAATAGTGAATGCCTATAAGAAAGGCAAGGAAGAAAATGATCACAACACAGCAGATCAAAGCGCTTAGGGAAGAAACCGGACTTTCTATAATGCAATGCCAGAAGGCGCTCGAAGAGGCCCTGGGATTAAATCTGACGGGGTCAGATTTAATGGAGAAAGCGGCAGCTATTCTTAAAGAAAAGGGCGCCGCCATAGCGGAGAAGAAGCGAGACCGGACCTTGGGGGCGGGCGCTGTTTCGGCTTATATACATGCCGGAGACTCCGTTGGAGCAATGGTGGAACTTCTTTGCGAGACGGACTTCGTCGCCAAAAACCCGGAGTTTAAAGCCGTTGCCAGAGACATTGCCATGCACATCGCGGCAATGAATCCGGCGGATGCAGGCGAGCTTCTGGAGCAGCCGTTTATTAAAGACGGCTCTGTTACCATAGGTGGTATAATCAACAGCGCGGTGCAGAAGTTCGGTGAGCGCACCGAGATAGGGAAATTTGTGAGATTTTCCGTAAATTAAATGATTTCATTTACCCTCTTTACTCTTTCGGGCATTGCGATAGCCACTCTGACGGTGGCCAAGCGTGTGGAGGAGAAGCACAAGAAAACTTTCTTCGTTCTTGAGGCCATCTCGAAAGGTGATGAGTATCTCCATGAACTGCGAGAGAGAATTATTCTTGCTTATTTGAGAGTAAGGGAGCGCTCCGGCTTCCTGCTTAAAAAGCAATTGCCGCTCAAGGCCAAAGGCTTGTGGAACCGGACTCTGGCTTGGACCAAAGAGTCCGCAAAGAAACTCATCGGTGACTTGCGCGACTCGCGCCTGCTTAAGAGAAAGCCCGACGGCATCAGCGAATTTTTCAAAAACATTTCCGAGATAGAGAAGGGCAATGGGGAACTGCACGATTCATACCAAGAGAGAGTCGAAGAGCCGGCGCCAAAAAGGGTTATTAAAAGAAGCAGGAAGATTTTAGTGAGCCGCCTGTCAGACTCGAACTGACGACATCCACTTTACAAAAGTGGCGCTCTACCAACTGAGCTAAGGCGGCGATGGAGGCGATTTTATCACACTTACTCCTCGCTTTCAGGTGTAGTAGTGGCCGCTCTTTCTTCGGCTGTTTCCAAAAGCGTTATTTCCGGCACGGCAATTTCTAACTCCTCGACCGTTTTGAAGCCGTAATGCGGCTCGCCGTTGATGATAAGGGCGGGCAACTCCGGCTTTACTTTATAGATGGAAGTCAGAGTTTGGATAGCGCCGACATCGTAGTGGTAATCGAAAGAGTAGACGCGCAGGTCGGGATATTTGTCACGGAGAGCGGTGAGCACGTAGCCCATCTTCTCGCAATCTTCGCACTTGCCCTTGGTCGAGTAGAAATAAAGTATAAAGGTTGGACGAACATCGCACTTCTGGGTTAACTGCTTCATTAGAAGATAGTCCTTAATCTCGAGGAGAAAGTACGAGCGCTTGAGCGAGTCCACATCCTCTTCGCTGAAGGATGTTTGGTCTTCGGCATAGGAAAGCTTCTCACCCAGAGTTCGGAGCTCTTTGGAGAGAAAGCCGGGGCCGATGTCGCGGCAGGAGGTCTCGGCCAAGAGGGCGAATTGGGTTTCGGAAGAGAGGATGTCCAGAGCCACTCTGTTCTCGATAACACGGACATCCTCTATCTTTTTGTCCGTCAGTTTAGAGCTCGCAAAAATAGCCGTGCCGAAAATCAGCGCGGTAATAAGAAAAGCGACTAGATATTTTTGCGAATCGATCATTGGAATTTATCTCCAACTTACCTTTCTCCTGAACACTGTGTCAAACAGGGCTTTAGAAAGCCAGAGTGGCGCCATAAACGCGTAGATGAAGAGATAGTAGAGAATACCGCGGTGGAATTTGAATTTGCCGTCGGCAAGCTTAAGCGAGAGATAGAGAATAACCAAGGTCAGTGCCAGCGTCGTGATAACGACAAGCGGCAAAACACCCGTATTTACGAAATACCAGTCGAAGGAAGGAAATGAGAAGTCGTAGTTGAAGCCCACGGCCTCAATGCGAGTAATCGTTTTGGCCGCGCTTTTAACGAAGTTTAATACCACGTTCGACACCATGATAAACGAGGTGAACATGGAGATTATGGCTATCGGCATGATAAACATGCCGAAGTTGCCGTATTTTCTGTTCAAAAGCAGTTCTCGGTAATCAAGAGCGTTATTGAGGAAGCCGTAAGCCCAACGCGCGCGTTGCTTTACCAGTCCCTTGATATTGTCGGGAGTGACGGTATAGACGTGCGCGCCGTGTGAATTAACGATTTTGTAGCGATGCTTCTGCATCCTCATGGCCATCTCCATGTCCTCGGTCATGTGGGCGTATTTGTAGCCGCCTAATTCTTGAAAGACCTTGGTGCGGAAGATGGAGAACGGGCCGGGAGTAACATGGAGCGCTCCCATCGAGGAAAGCATGCGGCGTACGAATATCGACCAGCTGTATTCGGTCTTTTGGATATGCTGCAGAATATTTTTGGGTTCGTGCACCTTGATCGCGGGAGTTACGGCCATTACGGACTCGTCTTCGAAATGGGGAACAATTTTATTCAAAGCTTCCGAGGCAACAAATGAGTCGGCATCAAGGCACCCCGCCAAGTCGGTATTAACACTTTCGAGCGCCAAGTTTATGGCTGTGTGTTTGCCGCCGTTTAATTTGCGCAAAAGTTTTACCTGTGGATGATTCTTAAACTTCGAGAGTATCCTCCAAGTGCTATCTTTCGAGCCGTCATCAACCAGAATTACCGAGAGTTTGCCCTTGGGATATTTGAGATTAAGAATAGACTTTACCGTGGCGGCGGCGGTCTTTTCTTCGTTAAAGCAGGGAACGATGATAGAGACAGAGGGGAAACTCTTTAAGGTTTTTTTTACCAATTCATTCTCCCGCTCAATCTCTCCCCTGACTTCAAGGTAAGTGATGAGCAGAAAAACCTCGAAGAAAAGTGAGACAAAAAGCGAGCAATAAAGAATGATGGAATTGAAATCCATGGTAAAAAGTCTTACACATTATAGACACTTTGTGGCATAATTACAAACCATGGAAATTATTATAAAGTCGCCGGAAGAGAAGGTCTTGAGGCAGAATTTAGAAGTCCGTACAGACGCTGAAGCCTTGCGCATTAAGCGTTATCTTTCGATGCCGGACCTATCGAGGACTCCCGGAAACCCTTTGCGCGAGATAGTGCAAAGAGTTTTAGCCGCTTCGGAATTCAAAGGCTTCGATATTATCGAAGTTCCCGAGATCGTCTCCACCGAAATTACTTTTGATCTTTTCGACTTCCCCCAAGACCATCCGGCTCGCTCGAGGTCCGACACGTACTACGTCGACGATAATCATATTCTTCGCACCCACACGACAGTGATGTGGTATTACTATTTGAACAACCCGGGAATAAAGGAGCGGATGGCAAGAGGAGAACCGGTCGGCTGTTTTTCTTACGGCAAGGTATATCGCAAAGACGAGCTGGATAAAAATCATATGAACGTCTTCCACCAGATAGACGGCTGGTATTTGGCACCGAAAGACAAGCAAATTCTTACGGTAACCGATTTGCAAAATGCGTTACTCGGCTTCGGCAGAGCGGTCTTCGGTTCTGACATAAAAACTAGGTTCAATGAAGACCGGTTCCCGTACACTGACCCGTCGATTGAAATGGAGATGGATAAGGATGGCCAATGGATTGAGACTGGAGGCGCCGGTATCGTCAAGGGAAGTGTTCTCGAGAAATTCGGGGTGGATTCCAGCAAATGGAACGGCTGGGCATTCGGTCCGGGTCTTGAGCGTTTTGCGATTATTTCCATGGACCTGCCGGATATCCGGCTCTTATGGTCACAAGACGAGAGAGTAAAGAGTCAATTAAAGCTCGGGCAAAAATATAAAGAAGTCTCGAAGTTCCCGCCGGTATTACGCGACATCTCTTTCGTCGTGCCAGACACCTTTATTCCAAACGACTATTTCGACCTGATTCGCGAGGTAGGCGGCGAGATGATAGAGAGTGTGGAGCTCTTAGATAAATATGAAAACGCCGAGAAGTTTGGCGGGGGCCGTCTCTCCTATACTTACCGCATCACTTACCGCCATCTCGAGAGAACACTCACGAACGAAGAAGTAAACAAAGTCCACGCCGAGCTCGAAGCGCGCACCGAAGCTGATTTTAGCGCCGAAATAAGACGAATTTAATCTCCAAAACAGCTTTATTTTTAAAGGTTTTTATGCTAAAATAAGAGGTATAAAATGGCTGAAAAGAAGAGTAATTACAGCGCGGAATCTATTACGGTTTTGGAGGGTCTTGAGCCGGTGCGCAAGCGCCCCGGCATGTATATCGGCACCACCGGTCCGGACGGTCTCCACCACCTCATTGTAGAGATTTTCGACAACTCCAGAGATGAGGCCATGGGCGGCTTCGCCAACAATATCGATATTACACTTCTGCCGGAAAATCACATCCGGGTAGAGGACAACGGCCGCGGCATTCCGATCGATATTCACAAACAGACCAAGGTCTCCGCTCTCGAGACCATCATGACGACGCTCCACGCCGGAGGAAAGTTCGGCGGTGAGGGTTATAAAGTATCCGGAGGACTTCATGGCGTCGGGGCATCGGTCGTTAACGCGCTCTCGATTTTTTGTCGTGCGGAAGTGCATCGGGACGGGGGAGTTTACGTGCAAGAGTATAAGAGGGGTAAGAAGACCGGACCAGTAAAGAAGGTTGGTAAATCAGACAAGACCGGCACTATTATCACTTTCGAGCCTGACCCGGATATTTTCCCAGAGATAAAGTTTGACTTCGAACGTGTTGTCTCCCACATGCGCCAGCAGGCTTATTTGGTGAAAGGTTTGCGCATCAACATCGTGGATGAGAGAACCACTGAGAAAAACTCCATGACCTTCTACTTCGAAGGAGGGCTCATCTCTCTGGTGCGCTTCGAGAACGAACACTTGAAGCCCGTCCACAAAAATATTTTCTATGTCGAGAAGCGCGCCAACGGCAATGACTATGAGATTGTCGAGGTGGCTCTTCAGTACGTCGACGACATCTCCTCGCGCATTCTTCCTTTCGCCAACAATATCTACACGGCCGAAGGCGGCACGCATCTGACGGGATTCAAAACTACCCTCACTCGTACACTTAATAACTACGCCCGCAAGAATAATTTGGTAAACGAGAAGGAAGATAACTTCACCGGTGATGATGTCTTGGAAGGTCTCACGGCCGTGATCTCAATAAAGCTCCGCGAGGTCCAGTTCGAAGGCCAGACCAAGGGCAAACTTGGGTCTGTGGAGGCGCAAGCGATGGTCTCTGACGTCTTCGGCGACTCATTCTCCGCATTTCTGGAAGAGAATCCCGACGATGCCAGAGCGATGATCCAGAAGGCCACCTTAGCGCTTAAGGCCCGAAAGGCCGCCAAGGCCGCCAAGGACTCGGTCTTGCGCAAAGGGGCGCTCGAAGGCATGACTTTGCCGGGTAAACTTGCGGATTGTCAGAGCCGCTCGGCAGAAGAATCGGAAATCTTTATCGTCGAGGGAGACTCGGCGGGCGGTACGGCCAAGATGGGCAGAGACCGCCGCATCCAGGCTATTCTGCCCTTGCGCGGCAAGATCTTAAACATCGAGCGCGCCCGCTTGGATAAAATGCTTGCTTCAGAGCAGATTAAAAATTTGGTTGTCGCCTTCGGGACAGCGATAGGAGACACGTTTGACATTACTAAACTCCGCTATCACAAGATAATCATCGCTACCGATGCCGATGTCGATGGCGCGCACATCCGCACCCTGCTTCTGACTCTGCTCTATAGATTCTTCAGACCACTTATCGATGCCGGCTATGTCTACATCGCCCAGCCGCCGCTTTATAAGATTAAAAAAGGCAAGGAAATTTTCTACGCTTATTCAGACGATGAGAAAAATAAGATAAAAGATGTCTCCGACATTCAGCGTTATAAAGGTTTAGGAGAGATGAACTCGGACGAGCTCTGGGAAACAACCATGGACCCCTCGAAACGCATTTTGAAACAAGTGACCGTCGATGATGCCCGCGAAGCCGACCGCATCTTCGACATTCTCATGGGCACCGACGTCCCTAGTCGAAAGTCGTTTATTCAGTCCAATGCCAAAAAGGCCGTTTTGGATATATAGGAGTTATCCACAGATTGCAAGGAAAGGGGTGGTATTGCGTCTAGTAGGATGGAGCGGGGTGGTATAGAATAGTGTGCAGGTGGGAAATAGTGGTAACCCCGTAGAACGGGGCAAGTATGAAAACACAATGTTTATCGGTGAATACACGCATACCGTCGATGAGAAGAATCGCTTCTCTTTGCCTGCCAGATTCCGGAAAGCTCTCGGCAGAGAAGTGGTTGTTACTCGAGGCAAAGATCATTGTCTTTTTCTCTACCCCCGCCGGACCTGGCTTCAAATCTCCGAAGAGGTGGCGAAACTAGGCCATGTAGAAAGTGATCATCGCTACGCGCGATTCACTTTCTCCGGTGCGTCGGAGATCGAGATCGACTCCATCGGCCGCATCCTCATCCCCGAATTTTTGCGGGAGTTCGCGGATCTAAAAAACACCATTGTCATCACCGGTGTCCACGACAGAGTGGAAATCTGGAATGATAAAAAGTGGGCGGCTTACAGGAGGAGACTTGAATCGGAATATGCATAGACCCGTTCTTTTACAAGAAGCTGTGGATGGCTTGGATTTGAAGGATGGAGAAGTATTCGTGGATGCCACCTACGGCGCCGGCGGACACACCAAAGAAGTCTTGAAACGATTAAGAAATGTTCGGGCGATAACCATTGACCAAGACCCGGCCGCCCAAGCTAACATTACCGGCAACTTCAGAAACTTAGATAAGCTCTTGGTAGGCGTAAGACCAGACGCCATCCTCTTCGACCTCGGATTCTCAAGCGATCAAATCGAATCTTCTGAAAGAGGATTCTCTTTTCTCCGCGATGAACCACTGGATATGAGAATGTCCAAAACTGGTATCACCGCGGCCGAAATCTTAAACTCCTTCGATGAGTCTGCCATTGAACTTATCCTCAAGGGTTTCGGCGAAGAAAGATATTCCAGAAAGATTGCCCGAGCCATCGTAGAATCCAGACCGCTTCATACGACATTTGATTTGACGCGAGCGGTAGAGAAGGCGGTAAAGAGACGAGGAAAGACTAATCCGGCAACCAAGACATTCCAAGCCATCCGCATTGCCGTAAACGAAGAACTTTCGGCGCTCGAAGAGGGTTTGGCCAAAGCTTGGCAGATCCTGAAACCGGAAGGACGCATCGCCGTCATCTCTTTCCACTCGCTTGAGGACCGGATGGTCAAGAACTTTGCTAAAGAAAAAACAGGCAAGGCCGCTAAGCCCATCATCGCAAGCCAAGCGGAAATAAAAATGAATCCCAGAGCCAGAAGCGCCAAACTTCGCGTAATCAAAAAGAAATGAAAAGGATAAAATTTAACCATAATCAGCTCTCATTGCCCTTTAGTCAGATAAGGGCTGCCAGTATTACCTATGAGGGTAAGGAGAAAGCGTTCTGGGTTTTGTGTTTAGTGTGTTTGTGCTCCGTGATCTTCTACATCTACGCCATCAACGCCACCGCGCACCATATCGCCGTGCGGGAGAACCTTGAGGATAAGGTTGCCGAACTCGCGCTCCAGTTGAGCACTTTGGAATTCGCCGCCATCTCTTTGAAAAACTCCATAACCATGGAGAGAGCGTCAGAGCTCGGCTTTCGCGAGACGAAGACTCCCCTCTATATCTCTAAGACACCGAATATCTCCCTTACGTTAAACGCCCGGGTGCGGTAAACTGGCTTAGATGAGACTTCGAATTCTCATACTTTTAATTCTTTTATTCGCGCTGGTCCTTGTAGGCAGGCTTTACTTCGTCCAGATTATTTCCGGAGAAGAATTCAGGACAAAAGCGGAGCACCAGTACGTCGCGGGGATAAGTTACTTCGACCGCGGCGGGATTTTTTTCACTACCAAGGATGGGGCACTGGTGCCGGCGGCCAACGTTAAGACCGGTTTTCTTTTAAGCATCAACCCGAAAATACTCTACCAAAGAGACGATCTGGAAGAAATTTATGCTTTGCTCAATGCCATTACGCCGGTAGATAAAGAGATTTTTCTTGCGAAAGCAACAAGACAGAACGATCCTTACGAAGAACTTACTACCCGGCTTGACCAAGAGAAAGCCGATAAAATTCAACAGCTTAAAATTGTCGGCGTATCCGTCACTCGCGAGCGCTGGCGCACGTATCCGGGCAAGACCATGGCGGCGCACGCGGTGGGACTCATCGGCTACTCCGAGTCCGGCAGTAGCCTGTCGGGCCGCTACGGACTCGAGCGCTATTACGAAGAAACTCTCAAAAGAGAGGGCGATGACGTCTTCGTCAACTTCTTCGCCGAGATATTCGCCGAAGCGCGAAGCGCCGTAAGCGACACAAACAAGCTTGAAGGCAGCATCGTTACCACCATCGAGCCCTCCGTCGAGGCCTTTCTCGAGAGCGAGCTTCAGAAAGTAACGGAGAAGTATTCTTCTGATTGGACGGGGGGCATTGTGATAGACCCGAAGACCGGCGAGATTAGGGCCATGGCTCTTACTCCCGCCTTCGACCCGAACTCTCCGCAGCAAGCGGAGAGTTCGGCCGTGTTTAGCAATAAGTTAGTGGAAGACCGCTATGAGATGGGTTCGATCATGAAGGCTCTAACCTTTGCCATCGGTCTTGATACCGGCGCTATTACCGCGAAGACCGCTTACAACGACCCCGGTTGCATCACCCTAAATACCAAGACCTTCTGCAACTATGACGGCAAGAGCCACGGCTCTTCGATTACCATGCAGGAGGTACTTAATAAATCCTTGAACACCGGCGCGGCGTATGTCGCGGCGCGGGTGGGGAACAAACGTTTCAGCGAACAACTGCTCTCCTTTGATTTGGGCGATAAGACGGATATTGATTTACCCAACGAGGGCATCTCTTTAGTCTCGAACCTCAAAACCAACCGCGACCTCGAGTTGGCGCAGGCCTCCTTCGGCCAAGGTATTGCTTTGACCGCCGTCTCGACGGTGCGGGCCCTCTCCGCTTTAGCCAACGGCGGCACGCTCATCACGCCCCATTTGGTAAAAGAGATTCAATACAAAGTTGGAGTAAGCAAAGCAGTGGAATATCCTCCCGAAGAAAAGCGCAAGCGAGTGTTGACTAGAGAGACCTCGGCGGAAATTTCCAGAATGCTTACGGAAGTGGTGGACAGGTCGCTCCGAGGAGGTCTGGTACGACTTGAAAACTATAGCGTGGCGGCCAAGACCGGCACCGCGCAGGTAGCCAAACCCGGCGGGGGAGGGTACTACGAAGACATTTTCCTCCACTCATTTTTCGGTTACTTCCCGGCCTACGAACCGCGCTTCTTGGTATTTCTCTTTACCTACCATCCGAAGGAAGTGCAGTTCGCATCGGAAACCCTGACCGACTCATTCTCCAACATCACCAAGTTCCTCATTAACTACTACAACATCCCGCCGGATAGGGAAGCGGCGCCGGGGGCGCCGCTTAGTGCGAATATTTAAAATGAAAGGCCAGCGCTTTATGTTTTTATGACCTCACGGAGAATCGGACTCCGGTTCCGAGCTTGAGAAGCTCGTGTCCTGACCACTAGACGATGAGGCCGTTAAAATTATCAACAAATTATGCACAGAATTATCCAGATAATCAAGTTGACGTTTAGAATTCACTTTGATAGCCTCTTGTGCAGGCGCAGGGTACTAAAGCTGTGTTGTATAGGGGGTGGCGAGGGAAGCAACCCGCCTCTAGGTGAAAGCCAATATACAACGGTGGAGAAATCCGCCTTCCAAGGTTTCCTCGCAAGAGGGAGCTGAAACACGAACAGCTATATGTATCGTCAACTCACCGAAAGCGTGTCCGAGGTGCCGCAAGGTATATCTGACACAGGCGTCGTCCGCTGGACAGAAGTGTGGGCAACCACGCTCTTGGTTGGAGGAAGGCTAGGTAGTTGAGACCTCATCTCAGGGCTCCGAAGACAGACTTTCACTGTCGATGGAAATGGGATACCGTGCCTGCAGTGATGTAGGTTCCGGTGCAAGTACTCAGGGGGACTGGTGAAAATCCAGCGGGGGGGATCCACTGTTGTATTCTGGGATGCTGGCCTAACAACTAGCAACACTGAATCAATGTGGTGAAACCCACCCCCTGAACTGAGCGAGGCTCATTATCGAAATCGAACCCCGGTCCAACTTCTGGCCCGGCGGTTTTTGTTTTATAATCTTTCAAATGAATTTTAAAGAAAAAGTTTACTCAATAGTAAGAAAGATTCCTAAAGGAAAAGTGCTTACTTACAAAGAGGTGGCGAAGAGAGCTGGCAGTCCTCACGCAGCCCGAGCGGTAGGGAACTTGATGAAAAGTAATTTCGATAAGAGCATCCCATGCCACAGAGTTATCCGCTCTGATGGGGAAATTGGAAATTATAATAGAGGCGGCAGGAGAGAGAAGATAAAGATTTTGAAGAGAGAAGGCGCTATCCCACTTCGCTAAAGCTTCGAGGGACGCAGTAAAATAGTTCGGGGCGGGCACCATATGGTGCCCGCCCTTGTAGCGGAGGACTTAGTCCGGATCCGGTGGCGTCGAGAGAACAACGGTCTCGCCCGCGGCTCTCCTCCAGTCGTGAAGAGGACTGTCCAGTGGATCAAGCGCGATGTCTTGTGAGAGCATCCGCGACTGATTCCCTGAACCGATTGGAGGACCGATCGGAGTCCTTCCTGCCGGCCTGCGTCGGCGAGAAGTGTTGCTCCGGGATCTGGGCGTATTCCTTCCGGTGTAAGCCATACACGCTCCTGTGGAAGTGAGCCTGGGACTTCCAGGTTCTAAATTTAGACTACACCCATATTGTCGCGCTTTCAAATAGTTTATAAACAGGTTGGGGCGGTTCGACACAATGTCGAACCGCCCCGTTAAACCCTAGCCCCTGTCTTGCATCAGCTCGTCAAGCTGGTCCTCGCGCTCAGCGCCAGCGCGCTTTTCTCTCCAGTCGTACTGTGGCGAACCTTGGTGTGCGCGGCGAAGCCGGTGTTCCATTTTTTCGCGAGTAAGCGGAACATCAATTTGTTCCACCCCTGCGAGCCACGGTAACATGGGCTGCTTCGCGTCGTGTTTGCTGGGCATAGCCCCTCCTTCATCTGTTTATATGATAGCACTAAACATATAAATTGTCAATTGCCTCTTTAACAATAGTCCCGTCAGCTTTACCTTTGAGCTCTTTCATAATGCCACCCATAAACTGTCCAGCCCTTTCTCTATCAAATCCTTGAGATGCTTTCTCTTTGACATATGCAAAAACTTCTTCGCGGGACATTTGAGCGGGAAGGTAGGTTTGGAGAATTGCAAGCTCCTGCTTCTCGGCAGTTGCCAGATCCGGTCGAGAACCTTTTTCAAACTGCTCAATCGAGTCCTTCCTTTGTTTGACCGCGCGGGAGATGGCGGTAAGCGCTTCTTCATCCGTAAGTTCAGTATCCGGCTTCTTGCCCTTAGCCACCGCTTCGTTGGTAAAAGCGGAGAGAAGCCCGCGGAGAACCGAGAGTCTCACTGCCTCCCTAGCTTTCATAGCTTCAACCATCTGCTGTTTAATATCAGTATGTAGCGACATGTTATAATTCTAGCATGATCTGGGTCGTTTTAGCTCTGGTAATCATAAATACCGGCTTAATATTCTTCCTACTTCGCCGCGGGGAGAAGAAGGAGGACAAAATCGAAGGATTGCTCATGCTCCAAGGCCAGATGAGCGAGCTTCACAAAGCTGTCAATGCCAACATTAAAGAAATTATCGAGAAGGTGACGAGAGTAGATGAGACCGGCAAGCAGATGGTCTCCTTCGCCGGCGAGCTCCGGAGTTTGCAGGATGTTCTGAAAAATCCCAAACAGCGCGGGGTGCTCGGAGAGTACTACCTCGAAACTTTACTTAAAAATGTTTTGCCGCCCGGCTCTTACCAGATGCAATATCCTTTTCCGGACGGCACTATTGTTGATGCGGTTATTTTTATCAAAGATAAGATTATACCCATAGACTCGAAGTTCTCTCTCGAGAATTACAATCGCTTGGCAGAGGAAAAAGAACCAACGGAGAGAGCTCGGCTTGAGAAGATTTTCGAGAATGACCTGAAGCAGCGCATTATCGAAACGTCGAAATACATTCGTCCGCAGGACAAGACCATGGACTTCGCCTTCATGTTTATCCCCCACGAAGCTATTTATTACGACCTAGTCTCCGGCACCGTCGGGGCAAGCGAGGAGAACCTCATCCAACGGGCAGCGGGGAAATATAGAGTCATCACTATTTCTCCCACATCGCTCTTTGCATACCTCCAGACTGTTTTGCAAGGGCTAAACGCTCTTCATATCGAAGAGCAGGCGCAAGAGATTATCAAGAGGGTAGAGGAGTTGGGCAAACACTTAAAGAGTTACGAGGAATACTACGCCAAGCTCGGCAACACTCTCACCACGACCGTCAATCACTACAACGCGGGTTACAAAGAGCTTGGCAAAGTAGATAAAGATGTCTTGCGCATTACCGGCAACAAAATAGGCCTTGAAACCTTGACTATTGATAAACCGAGTGTAGAATAGTGCATCTATGACTCAATACGCTGTCTTTGCCACCGGTGGCAAACAATACAGGGTTAAAGCGGGAGATAAGGTAAAAATCGAGAAGCTTGTTGGAGAGCACAAGGAGGGTGATTCCCTTACTTTCGATAATGTGCTTTTAACCGACGAGCCGTTTACTTTGGGCAACCCTTTTATAAAAGATTCAGCGGTTACCGCTACTATCACCAAAATCGGCCGGAACAAAACCATTGACGTTATCAAATACAAGCAGAAATCCCGCTACTTCAAAAAGTACGGCCACCGCCAACCCTACTTCGAAATCCAGATTGATTCCATCAAATAACATCCTTATAATCTCAAGTTTGTAAGGGTGTTATTTCGTCCGATGCAGAAAGGCGTTTTTGAGGGTTTCGGGGTCGGCGTATTCGAGTTCGATGCCGGTGGAGAGACCGCGACCGAGCGTTGTTAATGTTAGGGTTTCGCCTTGCCATTCACGAATTTTCCCTCTCAGATATTCGGCGGTATTCTCGCCGTCTTGATTGGCATTCATGGCCAGAATTATTTCTTTGAGTTTTTCTTTCTTTTTGTTTATTGTTTTTCGTAAATTGTTTATTCGTATCCTCTTCTCCGGTTCTTTCTCTAGTATCGGTACCACTCCGCCAAGCACGAAGTATTGGCCATTATAACTGCCGCTTTTTTCTACAGATTCTAGATCAATATCACGAGGAACAATCATAAGTAAAGTTCTGTCTCTGGTCTCGTCCGAGCAGATAGTACAAAGTCTCTGATTACCTACAAAATGCTTCTGACAGCTCTCACACTGCGTAACCTCAGACTTTAGATTCTCCATCGCCCGAATTAATTCGTCAGAATAACTGCCGTTGCGAGTAAGCAGATAATAAACAAAACGCTTGGCCTGCCGAGGACCGATACCGGGAAACGATTTGAAAAGCTCTGTCAGCCGCTCAATGGAGTTCATCAAAAGTTTGAGAATTCCTGCTCGACCTTGCCGTAGTTACTGTAATCGATCTCGACGAAGGTGTTGAAGCGAGTGTGGTAATCGAGGATGGCTTGGCCCAAGGGGCCGTTCCTATGCTTGGCGATGATGAGTTCCTTTCTCTGGACGTCCTTGACCTTGCCGTTCTCGTCTCTGATATCGTCTTCATTGGCATGGATAAACATCACCAAGTCGGCATCCTGCTCGAGAGAGCCCGAGTCGCGCAGGTCGGAGAGTTTGGGCTTGCCGCCGCGGGTCTCGATGGCCCGCGACATCTGGGAAAGCGCGATGACAGGGATGTTAAGCTCACGGGCCAAGTGCTTCAACCCTCTTGAGATTTCCGTTACTTGCTGGACCATAGAATCGTTGGCGCGGGCGGTCGAGGGAGCCATAAGCTGGAGATAGTCAACCACTAAGAGCTTTAGGCCTTTCTCGATCTTTAACTTTCTGGCAGCGCTCCTCATCTTCATGATGGAGTTGCCCGGCTGGTCGTCGATGTAGATGGGGGTGCGGGAAAGTTCGTCGAGAGCATCTCGGATATTTTTAAAGACGTCTTCACGCCAAGTGCCGCTTTGCATTCGGACGCCCTTACGAATTATGGAAGAGTCAGTGCGAGATTGCGCGGCCACGATGCGGTCAACGAGCTGATCGGCGCTCATCTCGAGAGAGAAGATGCCCACGGGAATATTGTGTTCGCTGGCGGTGCGTCTTGCAATGTCGAGCGCCAGAGCGGTCTTACCGACGGAAGGACGAGCGGCGATGATGATAAGGTCGGAGTTTTGGAAACCGCCTAAGATGTCATCGAGGGATTTAAATCCTGTCGGTACGCCGCGGAGTTCGTGCTCCGCGCTGGAGAGCTTCTCGAAGCGCTCGAAGGCCTCGTGGAGAAGGGGGGTAAGGTCGCGGAAGCGCGCCGAACCGGCGAAATGCTCCGTGATATCAAAAATTTTCTTCTCCGCT
The DNA here is from genome assembly GCA_964342515.1 of uncultured Candidatus Saccharibacteria bacterium. Taxonomy (GTDB): domain Bacteria; phylum Patescibacteriota; class Minisyncoccia; order Phycocordibacterales; family Zambryskibacteraceae; genus UBA5004. Next base: position 152,873 of record CAYFFP010000001.1, on the reverse strand, counting down.
TGGTCGAGAATTTCTTCCAGTTCGCCCGCTTCGTTAAAGCCCAAGTGCGAGAGGTGCTCGGAGGCCTCGATGAGCTGCCTCATCATGAACTTCTTCATCACGATCTCGGCGTAGTGCTTGATGTTGGCGGAGGAGGGAACGGCGGATGAGAGCTCGGTAAGGAAGGTGGTGCCGCCGATACGCTCGAGCATTTCTTTCTCCTTGAGTCGCGTCGAGAGCGAAAGAAGGTCGATCGGCTGATGCTTGCCGAAGAGCTCCATCATGGTCTCGAAGATGGTACGATGTCTTTCGAAATAAAATGAAAGCGGCGTGACGATGTCTAGCACCTCGTAGAGCGCGTCGGGGCGGAGCATGACGGAACCCAAGAGCGCCATCTCCGCTTCGAGCGAATGGGGCGGAATACGAAGACCGGCGTTGGTAATGGGGCTCTGGCCGGAGATATGTGACATAAAGAGATTTTACCAAGAAGGGTTTTACCCGCAACCTATTCAAAACAGGGGAGAAATGGTGTGTAGAGTGGGGATTGAGCTGTCGTGCTTGCTTATTTGTAAATAGCGTGGTATGCTAAGTACAGGAGAGTTCTATGCAAACAGCACCCACTTCAGGTACTACTGCGGTTGTGTTTCAATCCCCGTACCCCTCAAGCCGGAATGGGCAGCCGGCCGAGATCATGAAGAGGATCGAGATGAAGACCTCAGGATCAGTGGCGTACGCCATCAAATTCCCTGACGGTCACGTCATAGGTGCCCATCCCGAAGAGATCGGGCGCACCAGCTGACCCGGTCATCCGTGTCGAGCGTTCGGAGTCGAACGCGCGGCTTTCGTTCTATAAAACCTTACTACGTTACTTTATGTCTATAGACAATAGATAACGTATACGATATTAGTGGCCTATAGGACAATTGTATCGTATTTGCAAGATAAATTTTTATATTGTATAATAATAAAAGGAGGCGCATGTGCCCAAACTTAGCAAAACATTTGCAACAGCCACCGCTATAAGCTGGATACTGGGATTTCGTGAGCTCTGGCTTGCGGCAAGTTTCATGATTTTGCCGCCGGAAGCGTTCCAGGAGTTCGTAACTGAGAAAGGGCTCTCGGTAGCTGGATTTGAAGTTTTCTTTCTTATCCAAGGCGGCTTGTTCCTCGTGAGCTGGCCAATCGCATATCGCCGCTTGCAATGGCGTGCGAAATAACGAGTAACCGCGCGGTCAAGACTGACCGCGCGGCTTTTACATTTTATAAATTCTGGGACCCTCCGAGGTGTCGTCGATGTTATAGCCGAGGTCGATGATTTCTTGGCGCAGCCGGTCGGAATCCGAGTAATTGCCCGCCTTTCGCGCGGCTTCGCGCTCGTCCACGAGCTTTTGAACTTCAACCGGAATTTCTTTGATTTCAAATTCGTTGTGCTCCAAACCAAGCCCGAGTACTTGGTCGAAGTCAAGAAGAGTCGCGCGCTTATCGGCAGAGGAAACGGATTCGTCTTTAACCAGTTCCCATACTACCGCCAACGTCTCCGGCGTATTCAAATCATTTTCCAGCTTTTCTATGAATTTCTCCCTGTATTCCTCATTAACCGCACTCGTGTCAAAGGCCGCCTTTGACACAAAGTCTTTGAGCTTTCGGTACGCATTTTGCGCTGCTTCAAGCGCCTCCCAAGTAAAAGTAATTGGTGTGCGATAGTGGGCCAATAATAAAAAATACCTATACGCTAGCGGATAAGGAATAGATTTTAAGGTTATTTGATTGCCTTCCGATTTGGCCATCTTGCCTTCCGGCACGTTTATAAATTCGTTGTGAAGCCAATAATTTGCAAAGATGCAGTTGTAAGCGTTCTCCGACTGGGCGATCTCGTTGTTGTGATGCACCGGAGCCAGGTCTATGCCGCCGGTATGAATATCGAAAGTATTACCCAAGTATTTCGAGGCCATAGCCGAGCACTCGATGTGCCAGCCGGGGAAGCCCTGACCCCATGGACTGGGAAGACCTAAATTTGAATTGAATTTCCAGAGCGCGAAATCGCGGGTATTTCTTTTTTCCGGATTAGCAATGCGTGATTCCGTCTCTTTGCCGAGCTTCCCTAATTTCCCGTACCTTGGATCTTTCGATGTATCAAAATAGATGCCGTCAGAGGTTTTGTAAGTAAAGTTCTTTTTCTCCAGAGTTTCAATAAGCGCGATTTGCTCTGCGATATGCTTGGAGGCCTTCGGTAAGACATGCGAGAGCTTAATATTAATCTTTGCGATATCTTCCTTAAAACGCTCCGTGTAGAAGTCGCCTAGCTGCTTCATATTATCCATGGTTATCTCCTTGCCTTCGCGCTTGAGTCCGGAGAGAATCTTGTCTTCACCCTCGTCGTTATTACCGCCAATACCGAGATCGGTGATGTTCATCACCTGTTTAACTTCATACCCGAAATACTCAAAAGTGCGGCGCAAAATATCGGCCAAGAGAAAAGAGCGCAGATTACCGATGTGTACATAGTCATACACCGTCGGGCCGCAGTGATACATCTTGACCCTACCTTCTTCAAGCGGTTTGAACTCTTGAAGCGAGTTTGTCAGAGTATTATGGAGCTTTAGGCTCATGAAAGTATTATATGCTAGAATACTTTAAATGGAATTTGTAAGGAAACACGCCGCGCTACTTCTGGCAGCTCTCCTTATCGCGGTGGGCTTTTATAATCTCGGTTGGAATTATGGTATTGAGGAAATCTCCATCGAAACCCGCGGCCTCAACAATGTTGCCGAAGGGGAACCGGAAGAGGTCGACTTCTCGCCCTTCTGGAAGGCCTGGAATCTTATAAACGAGAAGTATGTGCCGGCCTCGACCACTAGTGAGTTGGTAGATGACCAAGAAAAGGTTTGGGGAGCAATCCAAGGGCTGGCGGGATCGTTAAAGGACCCGTACACCGTCTTTTTCCCTCCGGTAGAGTCGGAACTTTTCGAGTCAGACATCAGGGGCAACTTCGAGGGCGTGGGAATGGAGATCCTCGCAGAGAAAGGAGTGATAACCGTCATCGCTCCGCTTAAGGGCAGCCCCGCCGCGCGCGCTGGAATGCTTGCGGGAGATAAGATTATCCGTATCAACAGCGAGCCGACCTCCGGCCTTTCGACGGAGGATGCCGTACAGCGCATCCGCGGACCGCGGGGCACGCGCGTGACCCTCACCGTCTTTCGGGAAGGGGTGGCGGAGCCATTTGAGATTTCCATCGAGCGGGCCGTCATAAATATTCCTATCATCGCCGCCGAGAACCTGCCGAACAAAATTTTCAAGATTGAACTTTACAGCTTCTCCGAGAATTCGCCGAACCTCTTCCGGCTGGCCTTGCGGGAATTTGTCCTCTCCGGAAACGACAAACTCATCCTTGACCTGCGAGGCAACCCGGGCGGTTACCTCGAGGCGGCGATAGACATGGCAAGTTGGTTTCTCCCTCCGAGCAAAGTAGTAGTGAGAGAAGACTTCGGCGCCCGCCGGGAGGAGAGAGTTTATAGAAGCCGCGGTTACGACATCTTTACCGAAGAGCTTAAGTTTGTAATCCTCGTGGACAAGGGCTCGGCCTCCGCCTCAGAAATTTTAGCCGGCGCGCTTAAGGAGCACGGCGAAGCGGTGTTAGTAGGGGAGCAAACCTTCGGCAAAGGCTCGGTGCAAGAACTTATCGATATTACTCCTGACACTTCCCTTAAACTGACAGTAGCCAGATGGCTTACTCCCAACGGCCTCTCTATTTCGGAGAAGGGAATTACGCCGGATTACATAGTAGAGATGAAGCCGGAGGACCGTGCCGCCAACCGCGACCCGCAGCTGGAGAAAGCGATAGAAATTCTAACCAAATGAAAGTGATTTTATTAAAAGACACAAAAGGATTAGGTCAGAAATTTGACGAGAAGAATGTGGCCGACGGATACGCGTTAAACTTTTTGATACCAAGAAATTTAGCTATCATGGCGGACAGGGCGGGTCTTGCGAAAGCTAAGCAAATGAAAGAAGCTTCGGAAGCTAGTAAAGCTAAAGAAGCTACGAAGCTCGAGAAAAAGGAAACGAAACGTTTAGAGAAGCACGAAGAGCTCGAAAAATTTAGAGAGGAGCAACGTTCAAAACCTTCTTCTTGATCACCGAGTTATCGAAATGAGTTTTGCGCTTGTAGGTAAATTCCACCTTGCCGGAAATTCGCGCGAAAAGGGTGTGGTCTTTGCCCATGCCCACTCCCTTGCCCGGCAATACATCCGAACCTCTCTGGCGCACGAGCACGGCGCCGGCACGGGCTTTAGCCCCCGGAGTAATCTTGATGCCGAGATATTTCGGATTGGAATCGCGGCCGTTTTTTGTCGTACCGGCTGACTTTTTATGTGCCATAATTAAGTGGCTATGAGTCTAACAGATACAATATCTTTTGACAAGGCATCGACTTGGCGGAAGTTCTTTTTATCCTTGGTTATAATATTAGTGGCGGCGCTTTCTTTCGGCCTCGGAAGATTAAGCGTAGTAGGGAACAAAGAGCCCATCCGCATCGAGTACGACGCACCCCCTACTTCCCAAACTTCCCAAACAACCTCCGCATTTAACTCCCTTACCACCCCTAGCGGTGTCATCGCGTCGAAAAACGGCAAGAAATACCACTACCCGCACTGCGCTGGCGCCAAACAAATTGCCGAGAAGAATAAAATCACTTTTAGCTCGCCGGAGGCAGCCGAGGCCTCCGGTTATACTTTAGCGAGCAACTGCTCGCCTCGCTGAAGCCTCCGGCGTAGCGCGGGCAAGGCTCAATAATACAGCTCAACAAAGCCATTTTGTTTAATCAGACCACATTTTATGCTTGACATCAATATAGAGGTATGCTAATATGTAAATAAGTCAGGGAAGTCCTGGCTTTTCGATTGGGAGCGCTCTTACGGATACGGTCACCCAAGATTACAAGTTTATCCCACTGTTATTTTACAGCTTACGACTCTTAGTCTTCTTGTCAGTTTCTCTTCTTCCGCGATGTCTTTACTACCGGCGATAACCTCACCGGTCACGGTCCCGGAGATTGAGATTCCGGCAATAACCCTTACTAAAGAAGTAAGGTCCGAAGACTATCTGCCGGTTACCAATTCAGAGAATATCGAGAAGTTCGTCAAAGCGTACTTCGCCGACATTCCGCTCATGGCAAGGATCGCCAAGTGCGAGTCGAGGAACAGACACTTCGACAAGAACGGGGGGGTCCTCAGGGGAGAAAAAACTCCGCTTGACCGAGGCGTGATGCAGATTAACCTCTACTTCCACACCGACAAGGCCAGCGAGTTGGGACTAGACTTGCATGACCTGGATGACAACGTGGCTTACGCCCGCTATCTTTACGAGAAGTATGGCGCCAAGCCTTGGATGTCCTCCTCGGCTTGCTGGTCCAGATTCTCCGAATTCGAAATCGCCAGAAACTAAACAAAAACTCCCAGACCTAGCTAGGTCTGGGAGTTTTTGTTTCCGCCGTGGAAGCGTTCGTGAATATCCCGCAGGCGTTTGTTAGTGACGTGGGTATAGACTTGTGTCGTTGAGACATTTTTATGTCCTAAAAGCTCTTGGACACTGCGCAGGTCAGCTCCGTGAGAGAGCAGGTCGGTGGCATAAGTATGGCGCAGAGTGTGCGGCGTCACTTTTTTGGAAAGTCCGGCAAGCATGGCCGCGCGAGAAATCATTGATTGTATAGAGCGGGGAGTGAGCCGATTATTGTCGGGGTCTTTCGACCTTGAATTTATAAACAAGGGCTTATGCACGTCATGTCTTTTCTTCAAATATTTTCGGAGCCACTCGGCGGAGCGGGGAGAGATAAAAATAGTCCGGACATGCTTGCCTTTGCCGACTATCGAGAGCTCATAAGTCTTTTTGGTGTTTTTATCATCGAGAAAGGAGACTTGGTCCGCATTAAGCGCCACCAGCTCGGAAATACGCATGCCGGAGGAGAAAAAGAGTTCCATAATGGCTCGGTCACGCAATCCCGTGATAGTTGAAACATCGGGAATTTTGAGCATTTTCTCCATATCAGAAACTTCAAGGAAAGAAATTGTTTCTTCACTCTTCTGTTTCGCTAATTTTATTTTCGAAGAGGGGAGAGAGACGATATCACGTTCGGCAAAGTAGTTTAGGAGCGCTCTAAGGGCTATCAAATAGTAGTTCTGGCTCTTTTTGCTCAAATACTTACCTTTAGGACCCTTATATTCACGCGCAAGGTAGAGCCGGTAGTCCCAGATATGCTTAGCCGTCAATTCGTGCGGCTTTAGTTTTTCATTGCCAGTTTTTTTGAGCCATTTGGTGAAGAGCAGGAGATACTGCTGATAATTCTTCTGGGTATTGTTCGATAATCCTTTCTCTATCTCGCAGTAGTCGAGAAAGGGCAGGATATGGTCTTTTATCGACAGGGAATCGCGCATAGGTAGATTATATCAGGTTCGCACAATATATGTAAAACGAAGTTGTGGGGATAAGCGGGGCCTTACAAATGTTCAGGTTAACTTTTTAAATTAGTGCCTCGCCGCCCTCGTCACAGATAATTTTCTGCTGAAAATTTCTGCGACCCCGCCTCCTTCGCCTTCGCTCAGTCCGGCCGAGTGG
>CAYFFP010000001.1:25035-146275 GCA_964342515.1 uncultured Candidatus Saccharibacteria bacterium | reverse complement strand
GCGGTCCATGTATTCCCGCCACTCCCCTCTTGCCCGATAGGGAAGTCTCTGATAAAGTGGCTTCCAGAAAGGAACAAAAAAATGCTGAACGAGCAGTTGAAGCGAGACTTCGCGAGGCGCGTCTTCGAAATCGGCGTCTTCAAGGACATCACCAAGTCGCCAGAGGGCAAGGGGTTCCGGTTGAAGATTCATGAGAAGGAACCGGACGCTCCCCTCTCGCCGTTCTATCTCGATTACCGGCTGCTTCAGTCGGATTACGATGCCAAGCGAATGGCGGTGCAGCTTTTCTACCAGATGCTTCAGGCGGTCCCCGTGCCTGACCGGCTGGCGGCCATTCCGGAAGCCATCGTGCCGGTGGTCTCGAGTCTGTCGGATACCACGCGCATTCCAATGGTTACGCCGCGGGCGACGAAAGGTCACGGCTCCGGAAGCCGTGTGGACGGGCTGTGGCAGCCGCGGATGACGGCTGCGCTCTTCGACGACGTGGTGGCAGGAGCCGACAGTAAGCTCGAGGTGCTTAGCGTCTGTCGCGGCGTGGAGTTCATCATTGGTGATGTCTTCGTGCTCACGGACCGACAGCAAGGCAGCAAGGAACAGCTCGCCAAGGCGGGACTTACGCTTCACGCCGCTTTCACGCTCGAAGAGCTCCTCAAGAGCTTCTGCGAGCAGCGGCTTATTACGTCCCAAGCTCTCGGCCAGATCGAGGAGTATCTGGCACCCATCGAGCTGTGAATTACACTTGTGCAACACCGGCCCGCGTCGCATGCGCCGCGGGCCTTTTCTATTTTCTCAATCTCCTCCCAATAGTCCCGTCCACCATTTGAAGCCGAACTGCATGATGATGTAAGCCGGCACGAAAATCGGCGCGAGGATTAGGAAAAGCAGAACTTTTAAAATTTTTAAAATCATATTCCCGCCGCGGCGTTCTCTCTCCCCCACTCTACAAATTCTTGAAAGCTTCGCCACGCCAGTTCAAGTAGCGGCCAAGCAACTTCGTTCCAGGCAAATCTTACCGGCGCGCCGATGTATGACCAGACGGCATTGATGATGTCCCTCACGTAGCCGATGGTGCTCCTCCCCTGCTCCGATGCCGCCGCGTCGAAGATATCCCAATTCAAAAAATATTTCAAAAGCGCGAGCCCTACGATAATGAGAATAATCGTTTCGATGAATCCTTCCTCCTTATTCAACTTATTAAACATCTTTAACTTATTAAACTATATAGACGGCAGATAAGCAAGCGGGTCAAGATAAGCTTTGACGGCTACAATGGGTACATAGACCTGTTTGCAATGTTTGCTGGTAATAAATTGCCCGACAGAAACTCCCTGGCTGGCAAAGAGTCCGACATGTAAGTGTGGACCGGTAGAATATCCGGAACCGAAGACGCGAGGTGTACCCCCCGAATAGCCGATGATATCGCCAGTTTTAATACTTTGGCCCTTCCCTGCCACTGAGGCCGAGAGGTGAGCATAAATGCTTGAAAGGCCGTTAGGGTGCTTTATAAGAACCCACCTGCCGAAGGAGTAACAGCCGCGCTGTTCATCTGTATTGCCTGTGCCTTCCACTATTCCGGCAAGCATGGCTTTGACGGGAGTGCCTTGAGAAGCGCGGAAATCCACCCCATTGTGAGTGCCGGAAGAATAGAGTCGCGCGGCTCCGACGGTCTTGCCAAACCTTTGCGTTACAAATACTTTATCTAGTGGCCAGGAGAGGATGCTGTGCGAGGCCGTCGGGATGGAGGTCGGGTCGAGATTGAATTTCATTTCCGATTCCAGCTTGAAGAGCTCTTCTTCGGCTTCTTTTTGCCTCGCCAGATTTTCGACAAGCATTTGCTGGTAGATTATTTCTTCCTCTTTCGTCTCAGCCAATAACTTCGCTTTCGCTTTCTGGTTCTCTTCCACCACCACTTTCTGCCCCGAGAGTTGATTATTCAGAGAAACTATCTGTTCCTTGATCTTTTCCTTCTTCTCTTTTTCTTGGATTAAAACAGTTTTGGTATCGCGCAGATTATTGACTTCATCATTAAGCTTGATAGACAAGCCCTCAAGCTCGCTGCGGTCCTTCCATATTTCTCCGAAGTTGACCGAAGCCAAGAGATCCAATAATAGCGGGCGTTCGTCTGAAGCGGAGAGCATCCTTAAGGCGGTGGAGACGGCGATCTTGTGCGTGCTAATCTGCCTCTCGGCAGTGCCAACGTTATTCTCAAGCATTTTTATATTAAGGTCAGTAGAAGCGATCTTCGACTGCGTTACCCTAATATCGGCCGCGAGCTTCTTTCTCGTGGCATCGAGAGATTTGACCGCGATACCGAGAGTCTGGGTCTGCGTTCCAAGTTTCTCAAGTTCAGCTTCAAGTTTCTGTCGCTCGGCAATAAGCTTTTGTTGTTCGGCAATAAGCGCTTCTCTTTGCTGGTTGGTGGCGGCATAGGCGGGAGAAAGGATGGAAAAGAATAAAACTCCGATAATCAGTTTATTCAAGAAGCTTGATGGCTTTTTCGATGCGTTTGAGCGATTCATCTCTGCCTAAAATTTCAAGAAGGGTGAAGGGATCCGGAGAAACTTCAAGACCCGAGAGCGCGTATCGCAGAGGCCAAAGGACACTTCCTCGCCCCGCCTTCTCGGCGTATTTCATTATAGCATCGTCATCCCCCACCAATTCCCTGACTCTTTCGAGATGTTTCTTTGTATCTTCGATGCCGGTATCCTTCCAGCAAATCTTTGAAATATCGAGTGTCAGAGCGCTTTTTATGTAATCCTCATCCTTAATCTTTTCGAGAAGCAGCGCCTTCTGCTCCTCGGGCGGTAAGCGCTTTAAGTGTTCGCGATTAACCCATTCAAGTTTCTTCTCGTCAAAGATGGCTCCGCTTTTTTGGATCTTTTCGAGAGAAAATTCTTTTATCAGTTCCTCCATGATAAAAATCTCTTGGTCCGTGCCCGGATTCCAACCTAGAAGCGCCAGATAATTTACCATGGCCTGCGGCAGATAGCCCTTGTCGCGGTATTCAAGAAGCGAGACCGCGCCGTGCCGCTTGGAGAGCTTCGAGCGGTCCGGTCCGAGAATCATCGGCAAGTGAACATAGACAGGTCGCGGAAAGCCGAGAGTTTCCATAATTACGACTTGTCTCGGTGTATTGGAGATATGGTCTTCCCCGCGGATAATGTGAGTGATGCCCGATTCATAATCATCTACTACCACGGCGAAGTTATAGGTGGGGGTACCATCGGATTTCATTATGACAATCTCTTCGGCCACGTCTTCGAACTTTATTTCTCCCCGAATAGCATCTTCAAATAAAATTTCTTTTTTCTGATTCTTCAAAACGACTGCTCCATCTGACTCCTGTGCCACTCCCGCATCCACAAGTTTCTGCGCGTATTTTTTGTAAACCTCATTGCGCTCGCTCTGGCGGAGCGGGATTTCGTCCGAAGTAATACCAAGCCACTCCAATCCTTCAAAAATATCCCGCTCGTATTTTTTATCAGACCTTTCCGTATCGGTATCCTCAATCCGGATGAGAAACTTCCCCCCGTTATGCCGCGCAAAAAGGAAGTTGAAAAGCGCCGTGCGAGCGGTACCCATGTGTAAATTCCCCGTCGGCGACGGCGCTATGCGCACTACGACTTTATTATTTTTCGACTTCATGTTCCAACGCAATCTTTAAAATCTCTTCCGCGATCAGCCGCGCGGCGTCGGGTTTATAGAAGTTTTTCGCCGCTTCTTGCATTTTACTTCTTAAGTTTTCGTCAGTGGCCAGTCGGTCGATTTCGGTAAGGAGGATGTCATCCGTTAGATTATTTTCTTCTATTACCGTAGAGCCCCCGGCGCGGGCGTAGGCGAAAGCGTTTGAGCGCTGGTCGCGACTGACTCTTTCATTAATGGGAATAATGACGGCCGGCACGCGCCATGCCGCGATTTCGAAGATGGTCGAGCCGGCGCGCGAGACCACTACTCTTGCCACTCCCGCCGCCATGCGCAGAGCCAAAGCGTTTAAATAATCATAGGGCTTGTAGCGGTCTTGGTGGGGAGAGTCGACTAAAACAGCTTCTGCCACGCTCTTGGTCTCGGCAATATTAGCCGCCCCTACTTGGTGTATCACGGCGTACTTTGCCACTAAACTTTTAAGCGCCTCAAATATTACTTCATTAATCTTCTGCGCTCCCTGCGAGCCGCCGAGAATAAGGACCACCGGCACGTTCTCTTCGATTTTCAGAAATTCGCGGGCGCCGGAGGCAATCGGCAAAGCGATTTCTCTGCGCACCGGCTGGCCGGTATAAGCGGTCGAGCCGGCAGGGAAATACTTCGCCGCTTCGCGGTAAGAAAGAGCGATACGCGCGGCAAATTTCCCCGCCCAGAGATTCACCCTCCCCGGCACGGTATCCGACTCATGTATTACCACCGGAATTCTAAGAAGTTTGGCGGCCAATAAAGCCGGGAAGCTGGCATAGCCGCCCTTGCCGAAGACCACATCGGGGTAAAGCCGGTAAATCTCGACGACAGAGACAATGGTACCCCATAAGGTCTTAAAGAGGTCGAAGAAATTACGGACGAGATTGAATCCGGCGCGCGAGACGCGCAATTTGCCCGCGCTGTTCCTTTTATAAATAATGCCGCGCTCGTAGAGCATCCCCTCGTTGTAGGGAGAGGGCGACATATAGAAGAGCTCGAGTTCCAAGAGCCGCTTCTCTTTGACGAGAGAGTTGAGCTCTTCGGCAATCGAGATTATGGGGTAGAAGTGCCCGCCGGTTCCTCCTCCTGTAAATAAGACCCTCATTTTTTCTGCGATTTAGAAATAGATAAAATTATACCAACTTCGAAAAGCGTTACGAAAAGCGAGGTGCCACCGTGACTGACGAAGGGTAAGGTAATGCCGGAGAGCGGCAGCACCCCCAGCATGGCGCCGATATTGACGAATGCTTGGGAGATTATCATTATAACAATCCCGACAATGGTCAGTCTACCGAAGGCATTCGGCGCATTCGAGGCGATTTTCAGCCCGCGCACCGCAAACAAGACGAATACCGCAATGAGTAAAACGGCTCCGACGAAGCCGAACTCCTCCGCCGCCACCGCGAAGATCGAGTCCCCCACCGGCTCCGGCAGGTAGGTAAATTTCTGCACGCTTTGGCCGAAGCCCTTGCCGAAGAGTCCTCCAGAACCGATGGCGATGAGCGATTGCTGGATTTGGTAAGAGGCGCCGAGCGCGTCAGAGGCGGGGTTTAAGAAAGTAGTGACGCGCTCTTTTACGTAAGGACGGGTGTAAATTAATCCGATTAGTCCGATAAGGCCGATAAGACCTGTTATCAGAACCCACCGCCATTTGCCGCCCGCGGCGATAAACATCGCTATGCCGGTTATGGCGAGAATGATAAGAGTGTCAGTATCAGGCTGGAGGAGGAGCAGTGTAGCGGAAACGGCAAGGAGGGCGAGTAGCGGCAGAAAGCCCCAGATGAAGTCTTTCATCTTCTCTTTGGCGCCCGCCGCCCACGCGGCGAAGTAAATGACGAAAGCGAACTTCAGCAGTTCGGAGGGCTGGAAGGAGAATTCCCCCAGCGCTATCCAGCGGCGGGCGCCGCCGTGCTCGAGTCCTATCTCCGGATGAAGTACCGCGATATTGAGGAGAATGGCCGCAAGCAAGATGTAGAAGGCCGAGCTTTTCCAGATTTTGAAGTCGAGTCTCGTCGCGACTATCATGGCCAGAGTGCCCAAGAAGAGTCCTAAAACGGTTTGGGAAAAGGCCACCTCGGCGTAATTCGAGCTCTCTTTGGCCAAGAGTCCCAGCGAGGCCGAGGAGAAAATGAAGAATCCCGCCACGATAAGGATTATCGTAAAGGAGAGAAACGGCTTATCAACTTTGATCCCTTTTGCCATTGGGCAAAATTATACCACTATTCGATAGTCTCTTCGGCAGAGAAGGCGATGAAGGAGGTTTCGAGGTTTTTCTCCGAGAGGTAGCTGTTCGTGAGATAAATTCCCAAGATAATAACCACCGCAAAAAGTCCGTTCCTGATAAGGTCCGGATGCTGTCTGTCGAACTTTATAAAAATATTCAGGAGAAGCGCGGCAAAAATTACGGCAAGCGTTATGATAAGCATCGTATTGGCAGTATCTCTCGGTGAGGCAATAGCGAATTCAAGATTGCCGATGGAATCAGAGGCTTGGCCTACAAGAGTCGAGACTGGGAAGGGACTGGCGTAAAGCTGAGCGACGAAGACCGCGTCATTTCCCTTATACTTTCCCGTCGCGATACCGGTGCCGATTTCCGTATAATGTCCGCCGACGATATTGGCTCGGTGGGTGGGCGAATTCATCCAAGCCTTCGCCACCTCTTTCGAGTCCGTGAAGTTAACCGCCAAATTTTCTCCGGCGTAGTAATACCGGTAGCCGACGAGATTAAACCAATGCCACGGACTCTTCCCTTCCGGCGAAGTGTGGGCGAAGTAGCTCTTGGCCGCCATGTCTTCCGCCTTAAGCTGTGCCGCCCGCGTAAGTTTGGGACTGACGGCAAGAATCGGCAGATTATTGGACAAACGCTCCGCGTTTGTCAGAGTCGAGAGTACCGCCGGCAGGACTGAGGCGAGATTAAACTGGCTTACGACATTCGAATAGAAAAGGGTGGGCAGGATGAAGAGTATCAGTTCGAAGCCGAAGATAATGCCCAGAAGCTGGCGGATATTCTGATTTAAGAGAAAGTGCGGCCGGTAAGCATTACCAACGTGCGGGATGAAAAATCTTTTAAGCCACTTAAGCATCGCTTTTCAACTTACGATAAACAAAATCACGCCGGTAATGGCCGAGACCACCGAGACGATCCAGTAGCGCATGACCACTTTCTCTCTCGGCCAGCCGAGCGCTTGGAAGTGGTGGTGAAGGGGCGCTACCAGAAAAACTCTTTTCTTATTAAAGTATTTATAGACATTAGTTTGGATAATGACCGAAGCGGAAGTAACTACCAAAGGGAAGCCGATGACGGGAAGAAGTAATACCGAATCGGTCAGAAAGGCGATTACCGCTAATACCACGGTTAAAGAAAGCATTCCCGTCTCCCCCATGTAGAAGCGCGCCGGCGGCACGTTAAACCAGAGAAAAGCCAAAATGCCTCCGGCGATAGCGCCGGAAAGGGCGGATATGTCGAACTGGCTGCCGATGTAAGCAATCACGGCGAAGGCCGTGAAGCAGGCCGCCAACACTCCTCCGGCCAAGCCGTCGAGTCCGTCGATGACCGAGGTGGAAAAGGTAGCCAGCATCACGATGACAAAAATCGGTATAAACCAAAGGCCGAGGAACCACTCGCCCGCGAACGGCAGATGAATGGAGACGAAGTCGAGCTTATAATAGAACCATAAAGCGATAGAGAGTCCGATCAGGGTGACGAACATGATCTTTACCTTGCGATAGATCAGAGGATCTCTCACGGCGCTGCCCTGCCCGAAAATCTGGAGAAGGTCGTCCAAGAGACCGATGAAAGCCGCGAGGAAGAATGCTCCCAGAGGCACCACTGTCTGGCTCCGGCTAAAGAAGTTAAGCTGGCGAAAGATGCTCTCCGTCCCTCCAAAAAGTCCCGCGGGGAAAAGTTCCGAGAGTATAAATATGATTACCACGGTCAAAAGCACCGAAAACCAGATGACCACTCCGCCGATGCGCGGAGTGGACGCTTCGGCGGAAGCGTCATGAATCTCTCCGAACACTTGGGAAGTTTGAGAGAGCGCCCGGGATGATTTCCGCCACATTTTGTACCGATAGAAGTAGCGGGTAAAAAACGGGGTGATTAAAATCCCGATGGAGAAAGTAAGCACCGTGGGGACGATTACTTTGAGTATTTCCATATGAAGGTATTGTGCCAGATAGCGAGCATTAAGAGAAGGTAGATTTTTCTGGCATTATCTCCGGCATTTTCAAAAAGCTTTTCTATCAAACCGGTGTCAAAACGCGACTTAATATAATCATTTCCGAGAATAGTTTTTTTAACGTCTTCCCTGTCAATCCACTCGCGAATAGGGGTCGGGAAGCCGAGCTTTTTGCGCTGACGCGTGGATTCGGGCAAAACTGACTTGAAAGCTTCCCGCAGCAAATACTTCGTGCCACCTTTCCTCCACTTGAATTTATCCGGAAGCTTTGAAGCTAACGAAGCTACGACGCTATCCAGAAACGGCACGCGAAGTTCGAGAGAATGGGCCATGGTCATTTTGTCCGCCTTAGCCAAGATATCTCCCACTAACCAAGTATTAATATCTATATATTGCATCTTAACCGAATCGCTTAAACCCTCTGCTTCCTGATATAAATTATCAAGGTTAAACCTTGATACGGATTCTCCAATCCAGAGATTCTTAATCTCAGCATCCTTGAAAATTGAGGCATTGCCGATATACCAATCTTCAAGTCTCATTAGTCCCCTCTCGGCATAGTTTCTGCCGCGCAGAGGAATCTTGGAAAGAATCTTCAATATCCATTTCGGCAGCCAAGCGATCCACCTTCTGGCATACGGTTCAAGGTAGATGTTGTAGCCGCCGAAGAGCTCGTCCGCCCCTTCGCCCGAGAGTACGACCTTCACATGCTTCCTCGCCTCGCGCGATAAGAAGTAGATGCCGAGAGCCGAAGGATCCGCCACTGGCTCGTCGAAGTGCCACACAACTTTTGGCAACGCTTCGAAATACTCTTCGGCTCCCACGCTGATCTCTGTATGGTCAGTTCCTAATGGCTCGGCGGTCTCTTTCGCTTCTACACCTTCAGAAACACTCCCGAACGTCACGGTAAAGGTCTTTGTCTTCCTTGCCCCGAGCGAAGTCGAGGGGGACATTAAGGTCGCGATGATACTTGAATCAATTCCTCCGGACAAAAAAGCTCCCACCGGCACGTCGGCGATCATGTGGTGAGCGACGCTGTCTTTCATCACGTCCAGAATTTCTTTCTTAGTACCTTCTTCTTTTAAATTTTCATCTGGATTGAATTTGAATTGCCAATATCTCTTCTCTTCAAACTTACCCGTCTTTAAATCTATTTCTAAGTAATGCGCCGGCGGGAGCTTATAAACATTTTTGAAGAAAGTTTCTTTCAGCGGGTTGTACTGATATGAGAGATAATTGTAGACCGCCGCGTCATTGACCTCCGGTTTAAAATCGGGAAGTTCGAGAAATGATTTTATTTCCGATGAAAAAGCGGCAATATTATTTTCTCTTTTCAGATAATACAGGGGTTTGATGCCGAAGAAATCTCTGGCGAGGAAAATCTTTTTGTCCTTCGTATCATAAATACAAAATACAAACATGCCGCGCAGCTTTCTCAATACGCCAATCCCCCACTTTAGGTATCCAGCCAGAATTACTTCAGTATCGGAATCAGTTTTGAAAGTATAATCGCTTAATTCCCTTTTTATTTCTCTGTAGTTATAAATTTCCCCGTTAAAAAATATTTGATGGCGTCCGTCGCTAGAAGCTATCGGCTGTTTGCCTCGCGACAAATCGATAATAGAGAGGCGCCTCATGCCGAGAGCGACAGAGTCGTCTATGAAATAACCCTCATCATCCGGCCCGCGGTGTGCAATGGCTCGAGTCATCTTCTGGATAGAATCCTCGAGCTTGCCTATTCGCGTATCAGTAATGCCAGTAATCCCACACATAATGTGGGTATTATAGCCTAAAAGCTTGAAAAACGCCTCTTTTGAGCCTTATTTTAGTAATTACAAGGTTGTACTTGACAAAATAATGATTTAGGTGTATATTTAAGAAAGTTAGGTTTGGGTAGGGCTCAGATGGGCTGAGCTTCGAACTACCAAGCCTCTTGCGCCAACAGGCGTGAGCCAAGCCACAAAGGAGGCACCATGGCTCGAAGTCTCGAAGGCAAGACGTTCTTCGTCAACTACAACAATGGAGTCACGAGCATTACCCCCGAACGGGTGGTTAGGAATCAGGGGCTCGTGGCAACAACGCATGACCGTATCGCGAGCGGTATGAACCAGATGGACGCCGAGGTGCGTGCGCAGTATATGGACGCGTTGAAGGACGCCCTCGCACACATCCCAACAACACCCGTCTTCACATTCGTGGACGACGAGAGGAAGTCGAAGTCGCCGTGGTTCACCGGAACCACTCACACGGAAAATGCTCTTGTCGAATGGGTCAAGGAGAACGGCGGCCATATCGAAGGCAACGCTGGATATGTGCCGTTCTCGAATGCCGCCGAGCTTGGCGTGCACGGTCCCGACGCGATGAGAAACGAGCTGCGATACGTTACCACCGAGGCTCAGTTTGAGGAGATCTTCGGCATTGGCCCGCGCGATGTCGAAGTATGGCACGTTCACAAGCGCGCCGCCAAGAACAACGATTCGTTCACAGTCTGAAGTTGTAGTTCTTCCGCCCGCCGGCGTCTCCACAGGACGCCGGCTTTTCTTTTATTCAAGAAGTCTCAAGATATTCAAATACGATTTAAGCTGACTATAGTCGAATTAAATCGTATTTGAAAATTTATTGGAAATTGGTAATTGTAAATTGAAAATTACTCGTCGCCATTAAGATATTTAAGAGTAGCAGTGACGAGTGTTCTCGCATCTTCGAAGCGGCCTTGTTCGGTTGAGCCAAGGATTGTGATAACGATCGGCCGGCCGAGTTCGGGGTCGAAAGCGAAGGTGAGATTACCGCCGGCGGTCTCCGTAAAACCGGTTTTCGATGCCAAGAGGCCGGGAATCTCCCCCATCGCTTTGTTGGTATTCTCGGCTTGGTACTTATAATCATCGAGCGAAGCGAGTACGACACTCTCTTCCTTGGTGGCCTCGAGAAGTTCCGGATGGTAAGTGAGAATGTACTCCACCAGAAGCGAGACGTCCTTGGCCGTGCCGTAGGCACCGCCCTTCACCTCCGACTCGTCCAAGCCGGTATCGTTCCAGAAGTAGGTATTCTTAAGGTCAAGCTCAAACGCCTTCCTGTTCATGGCGCGGACGAAGTCGTTGACGATTTCATCTTCGCTGGCCCCGATACTTTTGATAGAACCAAGGGAAAGAGTAACGGCTCGGATGCCGTCATTACTGGAGCTTACGAGCGAGAAGTCGAGCAAGTCCTTAAGGAACCACTTTTCGTTCGAGCGCAGGCCGTTGTCGCCATCCACCGCCACCGCTCCACGGCTCACTACCACAGTGCCGTGAGAGTAAGAGGGTGACAGCTCTCGCGCCACCAGCGCGGCCATCACCTTGGTAAGCGAAGCCAGCGGCCGGCGAACTTCCGCCTCCTTAGCGAAGAGCACGGCTTGCGCGCGGACATCGTATACATAAACGCTTTTGGCTTGTAGTAGAACTTCTGGGAATTTACTTGCTGTGCCAGATGGGACTGAATTATCTCCCCTTTCCACTCTAAGTCCCAACATAAATGAGACAATAAAGAGAAATGCCAGCGCGATAACGAGGATAAAGAAGAATCGCGCTTCGGAATCTCTGGTAATGAAAAATCTGTTAAACATTGTCGAGTTTTTTAAAAGCTGTTTCGAATTCCGGCAGCTCTTCCCTTTTGGCAACACCCAAATATTCGAGAAGTTTTATGGTGGGTTTGTAAACTCTATCATCTTTCTCGACAAGTCCTCGTATTAAAAGATTTCTTAGGGTGTAATAGGAATTGACGCCGCGGATCTGGTCGATCTCCCGGCGGGAAATCGGTCCGCGGTAAAGAATAATGGCCAAGGTCTCGAGTCCCGCGCTGGTAAGTTCCCTTGAGAGCTCTTCTTTCCGGATTGTCTCGATAAACAAGCTCATTTCCGGATGCGTGCCGAATAAGACACTTTCCCCGTCAGTAACAATAACAATTCCCCGATTTTTATAGAAGTCCTGCAACTTCTGTATGGCATCTTTTATCTCAAGCTTTGAAGCTCCGAGAAGCTTTTGAAGCTCCGAAGCCGCAACGGGTTCGTTTTTGAAAAAAAGAATTGATTCTATCTTCTGCTCAAGCATAGGTCGGAGTGGTTATGGCCTCGCTCTCAATTTCGATATCTCCTTTATGGCTTTTCTGTGTCACGCGGATAGCGCCGCGCTTGACGAGTTCAAGCATGGCGAGGAAGCCCACAATGGTCGAGATTTTGTCCTTATGCTTAAGCGCTTTAAAAGTCAGTTTACCCGCCTTCGAAACTCGCTCGGCGAGCTTCTCTATCATCTCTTCCATGCTTATTACTTTCTTCACCACTACCCTAGGCAATACTTCCTTCTTCGGCAGAGACTCGATAACTCTTTCAAGCGCCAAGAGGAGACTCTCTTTATCTGTTTTCGAATCAGGAGAGAAAACGATGGGCGGACTCTTGGATGGCTCCTTCTCGAAGATAATTTGTTTGCCAAAAATCTCTTTCAATTCGGCGGCCAATTCTTTTACCCTAGCGTAGATTTGCAAGCGATTCTCCAAATCATGAATGCTCTCTTCTTCCTCAGCAGTAAGCTCCAGCATCGGGAGTAAGGAGCGGCTCTTGATGAGCATAAGAGTCGAGGCAACGAGAATAAATTCGGCAGACTCCCCTATCGGAATCCGCCGGTTGGCGGACTCGTGCTCCTCGATATAACGGATGAAATCATCCGTTACCTGCGAGAGCGAGACATCATTGACGAAGAGTTTCCTCTTTGTCACAAGCTCTAAGAGAAGGTCTAAAGGACCCTCAAAAACCTCTGTTTTTACGGTGTATGAATCTTTCATTACGGATTCAATCTTCTAACATCACGCGGAAGATAAGTGGCTTCGCGGACATTCGGAAGGTCGAGGATTTTCATAATGAAGCGGCCGGGACCGATACCGGCGCCGCCATGCGGAGGACAGCCGTAGCGGAAGAAGTTGAGGTAGTCTTTGAGCGACTCGAGGTCCATCCCCTTCTCCTTCGCCTGTTTCTCGAGTATCTCTGGTCTATGTTCACGCTGGGCAAGAGTGGTAACTTCTATACCTCTGTATAATAAATCAGCCCTTCGACTTCGCTCAGGGTCGCTCGCGATACGCATGTGATAGAACGCTGATTTGGATTTGTGATATTCAGTGATAAACACAAACTCATGATTCTTTTCCTTGAGTATATATTCGGAAATCACCCTTTCTTCTTCGGGTGAAAGGTCATGCTCATCGGGAGATTCGACACCGAGCTTATTCAAAATCTTTTTCGCCTCAACCATTGTAAATCTCGGAAATGGTCGCGTTGGTATTGTTATATCTAATTCCGGAAACTTTTCTTTAAGCTGTTTGAATCCTGCGATTATCATCCCTTCTTCGGCGTCCATAACATCATTGTGGTCTTTGATATATGAAATCTCAAAGTCCCAGCCGGTAAATTCCGTCATGTGGCGAGTGGTAAAGGACTCTTCGGCGCGGAAGACTGGCGAGACCATAAAGACTTTCTCAAACCCTGCCGCCATAGCCATCTGCTTGTAGAATTGCGGCGACTGGGCAAGGTAGGCCTTCCGGTCGAAATACTTAACCTCAAATACTTCCGCTCCGGACTCGCTCGGCGTGCTCATTAGCGCCGGTGGGTAGAGCTGGATGAAATTGTTCTCGTCCCAATATTTTCTCCATCCCTTCTCGAACTCGGTCCAGACTTTAAATATTTTTGCCTTCTCGGGCTTTCTCAAGTCAAGCCAGCGGTAATCGAATCGAGTAGGAGCTTCGGTCTCTTCATCAGAACCTTTTACCACTACGGGAATCGGTAGCTCCGGCGCTGCCGCGGACAAAATTTCAATTTTTTCTGGGTGCATTTCGCTTCCTCCGGGCGCCTGCGGCGCATCGACCATCTTACCCGTCACACGGATTACCGACTCAAGAGTAAGATTCTTCGCCCTTTCAAATTCGGAGTTCTCTGCCGTCACCACTACTTGAGTAAGACCCTTAAGATTCCTTACCACGATAAAAATAATCTTAGATTGAATTCTTAGCGCGTGTACGAATCCTTGTATCATTTAATATAATTTTAACCCTACTTTTTCTCTCACTTTTTCCATCTTCTTCTCCGCGCGTTCGCGAGCAACTTTCCCACCTTCTTTAAGAACCTCCAGAACGGCCGACCTATCTTCCTCAAGCGCTTGTCTCTTTTCTCGCAAAGGTTTGATAAGAGTTTTTAAATCCTCGATAAGTAATTCTTTTAATTTTTTATACTGACCTTTATTCTCGGCATAAATCACTTCGAGATCATTTTTATTTCGTAGAAGCGCGTGGATGGCATACACATTTTCCGGAACATCCGAGCCAGAGTCCGTGACGATACTCATTACCGCTTTTTCTATCTCCTCATCCGTTCCAAAAAGCGGAATGGTATTGCCGTAACTCTTACTCATTTTGCGACCATCTGTCCCCGGCACTATCGCTACCTGCTCCGGTATATAAGGTTCCGGTAATTTAAAGCACTCACCAAACGCGTTATTGAATTTCTCGGCAATATCGCGAGTGATTTCCACATGTTGCTTCTGGTCAAAGCCGGTCGGCACCAGATCGGCGTTCTGTATCAGGATGTCAGCAGCCATGAGAACCGGATAATCAAATAATCCGACGCTGGGCTCTTTTTTATTCGCTATAGCGTCTTTGTAAGCGTGCGCGCGCATGAGATAAGGGACGGTAGTTAGACAATTAAATATCCACGCAAGTTCGGTAACTTGTGGCACGTCCGATTGCTTAAATATAGTTACACGCTTCGGGTCCAATCCTATTGCCATGTAGTCAAGAAGGACGCCGGTAGTATTCTCTTCCAATTCTTTCTTATCTTGGACAGTCGTCAATGCATGTAGGTCGGCAATGAATATAAAACATTCATAATCCCCCTGAAGTTCGACAAACTGCTTCATCGCGCCGAAATAGTTGCCGACATGCGGCCTGCCAGTGGGCTTGACTCCAGAGAGTAGTATCTTTTTAGACATATTCAATATCATACCAATTTTAAAGGCTTTTTAAAGTTTCATCTCACATCCTATTAACTACCATCCCCCTTATTCTCTTATTCGCACGAATATGTCCATATAGATAAGAAGATTAGAGATAGTGCATGATTTGTTTGACTACTTCCGGCATGTCTTTCGAAATGCTATAAAAATTTTCTAACCCTATCTGCTCCCTATCGACAATATCAGTGGCTCTAAAAACCGCAAGATGTCTGGAGGTAGATTTAAAAGATAAATTGATATGTTCGGCGATGCCGCCTACATTCACTATTTTTTCTTTAGATAAATAATCGAGAATTGCCAATCGGCGCTTGTTGGCTACCGCCTTAAGTATTTTTTCTAAATTTTTACTATTCATATATTTTTATTCTCTTATTCGTGCGAATTAGCCGATAGATAAATTATAATGTAGATTAAATATATTAAGTGGCGGGCAACTCCATGTAGAACGTCGAGCCCTTGTTGGGACCGGCGGAGTCGGCCCAGACGCGGCCCTTGTGCGCTTCGACTACGCCCCTGACGAAGGCAAGGCCGAAGCCGGTGGAATTGACATTAATCTTTTGCGAATCTTTGTCCCTGCCGCCTTTGGTAAAGAGCTTGGGCTTTAGTTCATCAGATATTCCTACCCCAGTATCTTGGATAGTAAATAGTATTTTGCTTGCCCCGAGCTTGGTCGAGGGGTGAGTTGTCAGTTGTAGGTTGATAGTTCCCTTCGGCGTGTACTTTATAGAATTATCGATAAGATTTCGTACTGCTTGGCCAAGCTGTATTTCATCTCCTTTCATATTGTAATTTCCATCTATAACATTCAATTCATACTTTAGTCCCTTCTCTTCCGCCACGCTTCTCTGTTCTTCCGCCTGTTCCGCTACAATTTTCTTGAAGTCAAGTGGCATCATATTGTAAGTAAAGGTCCCCCGCTCGATGTTGGAAGCCGTCAAGAAATTCTGGACGAAGTCCACGCCCTCCGTCACCGAGTCGAAACCCTGCTTGACTATGGGCTTTGCCATCTCCGAGAGATTGTAGCTCCCGTCATTTAGTAAGTCATCGAACACTAACCTTGCCTTAGTCATATAACCCTTGATCTGGTGATTGATGATGTGCAAGAGATTGGCCTGACCCTCATTGGCGACTTGCAGCTCTTCACGCAAAGAGACTTCTCTTTTGACACTCTTGATAAGCAGGTACCCTAGGACGGTAAATAAGAAAAGTGTTACTGCCACCACTACACGGACAGTTCCTATTCTCCTCAAAAAGAGAACTCCCAAGGTCAAGATCCACAGTGTCGCCACCAGCATTTGGGTGGCAATAAGCTTAACGTTGAAAGCTTGATACTTGACAATAAGATATGCGAGCATCGCCATAAATACCGGAATACCGAAGAGTCCGTATTGCCCCAGCTCCCAGTCAACCAAAAGCGAGCCTACTACGTTGCCCATAGCGAAAGAAAGGAGGAAAAACGCGGCGCCAATGGTGATGAGAATTACTTTTTTCTTTTCAGCCGCCTCTTTGAATCTAATAAACCTCTCCATTCCTAGAATAAGAATCCAGAACGCGAAGATAATTTCTATGATGTAGCCGTAAAACGCGAGCGGACCTTCAATCGCTTCGCGATAGCAGTTGGTAAGGTCGTAGTGAGTGAGAGCAAAGCGGGTTGGAGTAAGAATCACGGTCGGCAGAAGCAGCGCGAAGATAATCAGTTTAGTTTTAAAGCTTGTATCTTTGCTATCGATAAATGCGTACAGAAAGAAAAGCATGCTAGCATAAATCATCGGTTCTACCATATTGATAATCGACCAAAAAAACATGGTATAAGCGGGTTTTTCGGTAGCCCAGAGTATAAGGTCAAATAACAACCAGATGGAAAGAAGAATTGTTGTGACAAGAAACCATCTCGAAGCTAGAAGCTTCCTGTTCTTATTCTTAAAGAAGATAAATAAAGCTAGGGCAAGAGAAACAACCAGTGGCAGAAGATGAGAGTAGTAGATGAGATTCCCGAAGACGTTGTCAGAAAAGATTAAGAACTTCGTCTGGTCCCATCCGCACATTTGAATATATTCCCCTACGCTTCGTTCCATATCATTCCTCTAATAATGACTCCTGAAAAAGCACTTCGTCCGTCACATAAACTACATCCTCAAGCAACATATATCGATAGAAAGTCACTACGACTGAAACAGTAGCGATAATAGCAAAGATAATTATAAGCGTCTGCGATTTTTTATCCATTTGCTGATATTATACACTCTTTTTAGTTCCGTTTTTCTTCGCGTGGAGTTTGCGAAAGTAAGCGGGAATGTGAGGGATGGTTCCGAGATGTTCGGTAGTTAAAAATTCAACCGATCTTATGATCTTTCTACAGTTCTTTTCCCCGCATTTACAGACCATCTCCCAGCGAGGATCTCCCTCGATAGTTGAGTAATCGATAGCGATCTCGTCTCCCTCTTTTATATCTCTGATGGCAATAAGAGTAACACCCTTCGCTCCGACATTGGGATTACAGGAATGATTAAGAAACTTGTGAGGGCGCAAAGGGTCAATCCAGATATTTTTTTTAACACCAACCCAGTCTGGATGAGAAAGGGCTTCTCTTTTATTTTTATTTACCTTGAATTTCGCGGGACCTTTTATCCTAGTAATAACACTGCTCTTCTTTATGTCTTCTCCGGCAATCAATCCTCTGCCCTGAATTTTGCTGTTACCAATATAGAAATGCTTCATGAGTATTTATTTTACTAATTTTCCGCTTGAATGAAAACGCCGCAGTCGTTTAGACTGCGGCGGGGTTTGCGCGTCCGGCGCTTGAGAGCCGCCAGACAATCGCGTGGAGAACAAGGCAGGAAACCGGATAGATAAGCTCCCATCCGTTCTTCCAATCGATGATGACCACGAGCGTAAGGAGCGCGTAAGCGAGAGTCCAAGTTCGCCACGAACGCGGGTGCTCGCTCTGCGGGTCTCTGTAAGTGCTCACAAGAGCCGGCCAGAACGAAACGAGTATATCAATCCCGAGAAAGACATTGGAGGTAATCGGGTCGCGGCTGACCACATAGAATGCCACCAACGCAATATCAAGGGGGATGATCACCAGCTTGTCCCACCGCTCTAGTTCGAAAGCGGCTCCTCTCCACCATACGCGCAGAAAGACGAATACCGCCGCCACTGCGCACATCATGGGAAGGAAGTCCTTCGACCAGCTCCGGACCAGTGAGTCGAAGATGAGGAGTTCTACTCCGCCACCTACGCCCCACATGAGCCAGCTTGCCGCATTCGGCTTGTGGCCGTCATACGACGTTATGGCCTTGTTGTATTGCCAGTAACCCGCGAGTTGGACCAAACCCGCGAGCACTCCAAGCGCCAAAGCGAGTTTGTCCACTCACACCTCCATCTTTCTACATTATAGCATAATTGCTATTACTTTGTCAATAGATTTGTGAAGTTTTTCTGGACCTTTTCCAGTTTAGGATTGATGATTATTTGACAATAAGGGGCGTCTTTGTGGCTCTGGTAATAATCTTTATGGTAATCTTCCGCTTCGAAGAATTTTTTGAATGGCTCCACTTCCGTGACTGCGCCAGAAATTTCTTTGATAAACTTCTCGGCTTCCTTTTTCTGCTCTTCGGTTGTATAGAAAATTACCGAGCGATATTGCGGTCCGATATCATTGCCTTGCCTGTTGACGGTAGTGGGGTCGTGAGAGGCGAAGAAGACCTTAAGCAAATCGCGGTAAGAAATCTCCTTCGGATCATATTCAACGTAAGTTACTTCGGCATGGCCTGTAGTGCCGCTCGAGACCTTCTCGTAAGTGGCGTCTTCTTCTCTACCGCCAGAGTAGCCGGGTAAAACAAGCTTGACTCCCTTAAGTATTTTGAAAACCGCTTCCGTGCACCAGAAACATCCCCCGCCAAATACCGCTTTTTCTGTCATAATAATTATTTAATAAACTCTCCGGCTTGGTGAGACCAGAAGGAAACATAAATACTTTTTTCCACAACTTATTTATGTTATCACAGAGCAACTAATCCTTCTCACACAAAATAAGAAAGCTATAGCTTTCTTATTTTGTGTGAGGTAAAATTTACAAATAATCTATAGTCCTAGTTTCTTTAATTCCTCAACCGCTTTGCGGGCTTCTTTGGAAAGTTTCTCTGGAATTTGGACGGAAATGCGGATATAGAGATCGCCCCTTTTGACTTGGCTCATGGGTACGCCCCTGCCTTTGACACGCAAAATTGTGCCGTGCTTGGTACCGGTGGGAATTTTCAAAGTAATTTCCCCATCGAGTGCGCCAATGACCCTCTCCCCTCCGAGCAGTGCTTCAGAGAGTTTGGCTTGGAGGTCCATTACGAGGTTATAGCCCTCTTTGCGCAAGTAAGGGTGCCTCCTCACGTGAACCTTTACATACAAATCTCCCGGCACTCCGCCTTCGAGCGTCTCGCCGTAACCTGCGAGACGAATCATCTGACCATCGTCAATTCCTGCCGGCACGGATATCGCCACCTCCTTCTGCTTAACGTATTTGGAATTGATAACCACTTTCCTCTCTGCCCCGAAGATGGATTCTTGGAAAGAGAGTTCGATATCAACGGCAATATCGCGGCCGCGGCGCACCCGTCTGCCGCCGAAAATACTCGAGAGAATATCACTCAAATCTCCAGTGTCAAAACCTTGCGTACCGAAGCCGGAGAAATTAAAATCAAATCCACTGGACCAATCGGGGATTGGTCCAGAACCAGCGAACCCGAATCCTTCAGCCCCCACAGCATCATATTGAGCCCGCTTCTTCTTGTCCGAGAGCACGGCATAGGCCTCGCTTACTTCTTTGAACTTCGCTTCATCTCCGCCGGATTTATCCGGATGATAAGCATGCGCGAGTTTTCTGAACGCTTTTTTTACTTCCTCTTCGGAAGCATCTCTTTTGACCCCCAATATCTTATAATAATCCTTCATAATTTTATCCAATGAGTTGTCTTGCTTGTTTTCTTATATTACTAAGCACTTTCTTATCAAGCTTACCTATTTTCTCTTTGAGAAATGCTGAATCAATAGCACGAATGTGAAATATGAGCGCAACAGAGCTGACTGATAAACCATTTCTTTTTGTTGCCTCTACCTCGTACGTGTATGGAAAGCGAAGGGCAAGTTTGTTTCCAGTACAAGGAATAATTGTCACGATAGTTTTTGTAACTCTAGCTATAACTACTGCTGGTCGTGTTCCACTCTGTTCGTGAGTACCAAGTTCTGGAATACGAACGATATATACATCGCCCGGTTTCATGCTTATAATTTATACTTTTGCATTGTTTGTGCAGACAACACATCCCATAGATAAAGTTCCTTTTGAAGGTCTGCAAATTCTTCCATACTCCCGAGATAAGAAGAAACCGCACGATTTACAACATCCTGAGGCTTTAAACCGAGCTTTTTTGAAACCAGTTTGACTTGCTTTTGAAGTTTTGAATCTAGAATTTCCACGGGTTTAATTATAACATCTATCAAGTTTTTTGTTCAGAGTCGTCTTTTGGCTCTTCCTTAACTTCCGCATCTTTAATGTCTGGACCGGCGGCAGAATCAGCCCCCGGCTGATTCTGCTTAGACATAAATTCCCCGATCTTCTGCATCTCGGTAGAAAGCGACTCGGTCGCAGATTTCAAAACATCAAGGGATGCGCCGGAGCTTATTGCGGACTTCACCGCTTCAATCTTTTCTGTAACCCCTTTCTTGATATCTTCTGAGACAGTCGGGGCATCTTTAAGAGCTTTTTCAGCAGTATATATCAACTGCTCTGCCGTATTTTTGGCATCCACCAACTCCTTTTTCTTGGCATCTTCGGCGGCATTGGCTTCGGCATCCTTCTGCATCTTCTCCACTTCTTCTTTGGAGAGTCCGGAGCTGGCTTCAATACGTATAGACTGCTCTTTGTTGGTTGTCTTATCTTTGGCCTTCACATTCAAGATTCCGTTGGCATCGATATCGAAAGTAACTTCGACCTGCGGCATGCCCCGAAGAGAGGGCGGTATGCCATCTAGAATGAACCGGCCCAGAGACTTGTTGTCCGTCGCCATCGCGCGTTCGCCTTGGACGATATGGATCTCTACCGAGGTCTGGTTGTCAGCGGCGGTAGAGAAGACCTGCGACTTGGCAGTGGGAATAGTAGTGTTCTTCTCGATAAGTTTAGTAGCGACACCTCCCATGGTCTCGATGCCGAGCGAGAGCGGAATAACATCAAGAAGCAGCACGTCTTTGACATCGCCCATAAGTATTCCCCCTTGGATAGCGGCGCCGAGAGCCACTACTTCGTCCGGATTAATGCTCTTGTTCGGTTCTTTGCCGAAAAACTTTTTAACTCCTTCCGCTATCATCGGCATTCGCGTCTGGCCTCCGACGAGGATCACTTCATGGAGATCGCCAATCTTAAAGGGCGAGGCCGCCATGGCCCGCTTGGTAATTTCCATCGAGCGGTCCACGAACTCGCGCGCCAATTCCTCAAGCTTGGCCCGCGTCATCTTCATCAGGAGATGCCTCGGTCCGGAAGCGTCTGAAGTGATAAATGGGATATTGATTTCCGTTTCCGTGGCAGTAGAGAGTTCGATCTTGGCCTTCTCGGCCGCCTCGTCAAGTCGTTGGAGAGCCAGCGCATCGGAGCGGACATCGATTCCCGACTCTTTCTTAAACTCCTCGGCAATATAGTTTAAAACCTTTTGGTCAATATCCTTGCCGCCCAAATGCGAGTCGCCGTCAGTCGACTTCACCTCAACCACATCGTCCCCTACTTCAAGAATAGAGATGTCGAAGGTCCCGCCGCCGAAGTCGAAGACGGCGATTTTTTCATTCTTTTTTTTGTTAAAGCCGTAGGCGAGCGCCGCGGCCGTCGGCTCGTTGATAATGCGCTTAACCTCGAGTCCGGCGATCTGCCCCGCGTCTTTGGTCGCCTGTCTCTGCGAGTCGTTGAAGTAAGCGGGAACGGTGATGATAGCTTCCGTTATCTTTTCGCCTAACTTTGCTTCTGCGTCAGACTTAAGTTTCTGAAGAATCATTGCGGAGATTTCTTCGGGTCTGTAATCTTTCTCACTCATTTTTACTAAAACTCCGCCGTTCGGACCTTCTTTCACTTCATAAGGCACCGTCTTCCTGTCTTTCTCTACGGCCGGATCGGAGAAAGTGTGGCCGATGAAGCGCTTGATGCCGAAGACGGTGTTCTTCGGATTGGTCACCGCCTGACGCTTGGCAAGAAGTCCCGCTAGGCGCTCGCCTGTTTTAGAAACTGCCACTATGGAAGGAGTGGTGCGGGCGCCTTCCGAATTTTCGATAATTTTCGGCGCGCCGGCTTCCATCACCGCCACGGCGGAGAAGGTTGTTCCCAAATCAATTCCAATTATTTTACTCATGATATTCTCCTATTTTTACTTTTGCGGGTCTGATAATTTTCCCTGATAGTATATAACCTTTTGATACTACTTCAAGAATTTTGTGGTCCTCGTTTTTCTTTTCGGTCTGAACTATACCGACAGACTCATGTTTCCTAGGATCGAATTGCTCGCCGATGGGATTACTCTCTTCGAGTCCATGCCTAGCCAAGGTTTGCATCATAAGACGATGTACTGGTTCATTGCTACTAATAGTGAGCGCGTCGAGTACTGGGATTAAATCCTTCACAACTTCCAAACTTACAAACTTCATAAACTCTTTTTTCGTCTCCTCATCCCTCTTGCGCAGATTGACGAAGTCCGCTTGGCTTCTCTGCCAGCCGTCCAAGTATTCCTTGGCCTTCCCCTCTGCTTCTTTTAGTTTGCCCTTAAGTTTCTTTACAGCATCGCCAGTGTGCTCTTCCGCTACGACGGAATCGTCGAGCTGTTCATCTTTTTCAAAATGAATATCGTTATCATCATCCATATCTTTTGAATTACACTCTATCGTTTGCTCCACTGCGGCGCCTTTCGGGCCTTTTTCAAACCGAATTTGCGGCGTTCCTTGGCGCGGGGGTCGCGCTTCAAGAATCCTTTGACCTTAAGTTTAGTACGAAGCTCCGGAGCATTTTTAGTTAAGGCGCGGGCAATGCCGTGGCGAAGCGCTTGCGCTTGGGAAGAAATGCCTCCGCCCGAGAGTTTCGCCGATACGGCGAAACTCTCGGGCGCATCATTAAAGACGGCAAGAACTGAATTCTGCAATTCTTTGGTCGGGAAATATTTATCAAATTCGCGTTCATTTACCGAGAGCGTGGTTTTGGAAGCGGGAGTGAGACGCACTCGCGCTACCGAGGTCTTCCTTCTCCCTACTGCTTCGATGTATTTATCTTTATTCATAAATCTTCAAGTTTTTCATCATTCTTGGGCGCAACTTGTTTTTCGGCAGCATGCCGTAGACCGCGCGACGCAGAACTTCTCTAGCTCCTTTTTTAGCCACTACATGTTCCGTAGTTTCTTTCTTTAAGCTACCCGGGTAACCGGAATGACGGTAGTAGCTTTTAGGATTTAACTTCAAGCCGTTAGCGTTAACCACTTCAACTTCTATTGTTGGAATTTTATTGCGTACAAAATCTGTTCTATTTTTACCCATGAGAAATACTGCGACTTCCGTTGCTACTCTGCCTGCGGCCCTATCTTTTGCATCTATAATATATTTCGTCATACAAATTCTATGACGGCCATCTTCGCTCCGTCGCTTTTGCGCGGCATGATCTTGGTAATTCTGGTATAGCCGCCGGCGCGTCCTTTATACCTCGGTGAAAGGTCGGAGGCAATCTTTTTGGCGGCCGATACTCCCACGCGGGCTTCCAAGAGGCGCCTCGAGGGTTGATTATCCTTCTTACCCAACGTCACAAGCTTCTCCATAAAAGGCCGCAATGACTTGGCTTTCTCTTCCGTAGTTTTAATCTTTTCCTTCAGCGCCAGCGAGTAAGCCAAGGATTTGAGCAGCGCTCTTCTCTGGTTCTTCTCCCTGCCGAATTTTCTCTTGGCTTTGTGGAATGCCATGGTAATTACTTGAGCGTGATGCCAAATTCACCGAGCGCCTTTCTGATTTCCTGAATGCCCTTGGCGCCTAAGCCGTCGATCTCGAGGAGGTCCTTCTCCTTCTTTCTCGCGAGACCGCCGACAGTGCGGATGCTTTCGTTCGTAAGAGCGTTGAGCGTTCTGGCCGAGAGGTTGAGTGATTCAATGCGGGTTTTCAACACCTCGGGGTCAACTTCGGCGCGGGGAGTAGCGGCGGTTGCCGGCCTTAGTTCGCCCACGCCAACGATCGTGGCGGGTTCCTCTTCCTTAAAGCCGACGATGGCCTTAAGCTGGCTGATCATTATTTCTATCGCCCTCGAGAGCGCTTCCGTCGGAGCGACGGTGCCGTCCGTCTCGATAAAGAAGCGCAGCTTATTGAAGTCGGTCCTGTCGCCCACGCGCATGTTCTCTACTTCGTAAGAAGCCCTACGGATGGGAGTAAAGATGCCGTCCAGAGCGATGGTGCCGATGTCGACGCGGGATTTGTCGATCATCTCCTTCGGCATGAAGCCCAAACCCTTTTCGGCGCGGATTTCCATCTCAAGCGAGGCTGTTTTGGAAGTAAGAGTGGCGATGATCTGGTCCGGAGTAAGAATCTCCACTTGGCCGGGGAGTTCGATGTCAGTTGCGGTAACTACTTTCGACTCTGACCCCGTCAGAGTCGAACCCCGCACCTTAAGGGAGAGCGTTTGCGGTTCATCCGTGGTAAAGCGCATGCGCACTTTCTTGAGATTAAGAAGAATGGTAACGACGTCTTCCTTTATCCCATCAATGGTTGAGAACTCGTGGCTTACTCCGGAGATTTTTACCGAAGTGATTGCCACTCCCGGCAAGGAGGAGAGGATGATCCGGCGCAGACTATTGCCTAAAGTGTGACCGTAGCCGGGGTAAAGACCTTCTATTTCGAAACATCCGTTGTTCCCTTCCTCGGATACCACTCGCGGCTTTGAAGGTAAATGTATTGTGTAATCAGCCATACAAAAGTTAATAAGTTTATAAGTTATCGGTTATAGAATCCAATCACTATCGCGAGATCAAAGACGGCGCTGTTCGGCTCATAATTCGGCACTCCCATGA
Source organism: uncultured Candidatus Saccharibacteria bacterium (assembly GCA_964342515.1). GTDB lineage: Bacteria > Patescibacteriota > Minisyncoccia > Phycocordibacterales > Zambryskibacteraceae > UBA5004. The sequence goes on along the minus strand of CAYFFP010000001.1, from coordinate 121,339 downwards.
CCTCTGCCTGCCTCGCTTCCGAATCCACTTTGAGCCAAGCCGGCGCGGAAACTCCTTTCATTCTCTCCGCCAATTCGGCAAAGAGCACCGAGTTTGCCGAACCGAGCCTGATACCCACCTTGTCTCCTATTTTAAGCAGGATTGAAGGTACAGTAACACGGCGACCATTGACCAGAGTGTGGCCGTGGCTTGCCATCTGTCTTGCCTCTCGCCGCGTTTTACTCACACCGGCGCGATAGAGCACGTTGTCGAGCCGACCCTCGAGTAAGGCGAAGAGCTTCTGGACAGGCAGGGGTGAGCGCAGGGCTTTATCAACATAGCCGCGGAATTGCCTTTCGGACAAGCCGTAGGTGTAGCGGGCCTTTTGCTTCTCGTTTAAAGCGAGGCCGTACTCGCTTAAGGGCCTCCTCCTACCCACTCTGCCGCTCTTCTCTTTGCGAGCAAGCGAGAGCACATACTTCTGCGTCTGGGTCTTCTCGAAGACCGGCGCGCCGAGACGCCTCGCAATTTTATATTTTGGTCCGATTTTCATAATTATTTATAGTAAGCTTGTCGAACTATGTTCTGCGCGGTTTCGGCGGCTTGGGGCCGTTGTGGGGCACCGGCGTCCGGTCTTGGATGATGGTAAGATTTATCCCTTTGGAGATAAAGCCGCGGATAGCCGATTCGCGGCCCGAACCGACTCCTTTAATCGCCACTCTTACCTCCTTGACGCCAAGCTCTTGGGCTTTGCCGGCCAGAACTTCTCCGACTTTAGCCGCGGCGAAGGGCGTGCCTTTCTTAGCCCCCTTAAATCCGAGCGACCCGCTCGTGGCCCACGCCAAGGCGCCCCCTTTCTCATCGGTTAATACCAGTTTGGTATTGTTGTAGGTCGATTCGACATTCAGCACGCCGGATTCCACTCGCCTTTTTGAGCTCTTGGTAGCTGGAGTTTCCGCAGTTTTTTCTGCAAGTTCCGGCTTCTCTTCTATTGTCGCTATTTTCTTTTTTCCCATTCTTAAATCTTAAATCTTACTTCTTTTCAGCAACTTTCCTGCCGGTGCCCATGGTCTTCCTGCCCCGGTAAGGACGGGTGGTGCGGGAATTTGTTTTCGTACGCTGTCCTCTGACCGGCAAACTTCGCTGATGACGAATTCCCCTGTAGGCCTTGATATCTTTGAGCCGTTTGATATTGGCGGCTTTCTCTCTCTTAAGATCGCCTTCGAGAGTAAGCCCTTCGATAATCGAGCGGATTTTGTTTTCCTGCTCGATGCTGGCCTCGGGGGGCTTTATTCCTAACGGCACCCCCGCTTCTTTAAGAATTGATCGCGCGCGGGAACGCCCTACGCCGTAGAGCGTAGTTAAGCCAATTTCAAGACGCTTTTCATCAGGGATGGTGATGCCGAGTATTCTCATTAACCTTGCCTTTGTTTATGACGGGGATTGGCTTTGCACACTACGTAAACATAGCCCTTTCTGCGGACTATCTGGCACTTGCCGCACATTTTCCTGACCGCCGCCTTCACTTTCATAGGAAGTTCCCATTCTAACCCAACCTAGGTTTTCTGTCTATAGACGTTAAAAGATTATATTATAACCTTTTAATAATACGGGCTTTGCCGCCGTAGGGCTCAAGCTCCAGAAGCACTTTGTCTCCCACCAGCACCCGGATACGGTGGAGACGCATTTTGCCGGATAGATAGGAGAGGACTTCTTCATCGGAGCCGTCTAATCTAACCCGAAACATGATATTAGGAAGAGATTCGACTACCACTCCAGTTTTCTCCACAGGTTTTGAGAGTTCCATTTATTCTACTTTCAATTTCTTTATGGAAATCTTTTGAGCATTGTCCGGGAATGATGTTTTCCAGAACGGTCTGACGGTCGCGTCCGCCGAGAAGATCGTCGGGTAATTTTTGAGAATGGCGGAAATCTCTCTCTTCGGTCGGCCGGCCAAATCTGATTTGAGCGCCACTTCGTCCGTCAGCCAGAAAAGTTTTGTGTTGCCGGAGACTTTGAAGTTAATCTGGGTCGCGGAGACGAGATCAGTCGGAGCCGCGCCGGCAAATGAAATATTGAGAGAATCAAAGGACTCGAGTTCCACGCGGTCAGTCTCGCCGATAGTGGCCTTATTCTTGGAGAGCTCCTTCCCAAGGTCGCTCTTCTTAAACATGATTCCGTAGAGATTGGCCTTGAGATTTACCGCGGCGCTGTTTGCATTGCTGGTTGTAGTCTGAACGAGATCTTCAAATATCACCGAGGAGAGAGCGGGGAAGAGGATAAAGTCGTCCGGCACTTCCAGAGCCGCCTTGGCAAGCAGTTCTTTGCTTAAGAGAGTTTGGAGTTCCGTCTTGACTTTGAGAGTATCGGCCGGACTGACCACCTTCTCTTGCCCGACGAAGCCTCCTGTTATGGGAGTCTTCGAGCGCGCGTAAATTGTAGAGTAGCGCGCCGTGCCCTTGAGTCCGGGCACGGTGAAGTCCGTCAGTCCCGTATTATAAGATTCTCCCGCTTCGTCAGCGTACACTATCACTTCCAGAGCACCGGGGTTGGAGCCGGTTTTGCCGGGGATGCTGATGGCTTTGGCGATCCGGTAAATTTTCCCTTCGGGAGATTCGAAGCGGGTATTCTCTATTAGCCGCTGCGACTCTACTGTCGCGTTGTTGTAGACAACGATAGTGCCGCTCGCCTTTCTCTCCACGCTTTGTTCACCCTCGGCCGGTACGACATCGCTCTTTTCTCCCGAGAGCTTGACTACGCTGTAGAGCAGGCCGTTTTCGGACGTCTTCCTTGCCGTATAGACTTCGTTGTTGAAGGCAAGCGCCGTAGAGCGCGGCACATATGAGAGCGTGGCGCCGTTCCAGAGCGAGAGCGCCGCAAATATTAAAATCAACGCTCCGACGCCGCTCGAGAGCCAGATTCTTTTGCGAAAGCCGCGCCGCGGCCGCTCTAAACGGCGCGGCGGCACCGGATTGTAGGGCTCTTCTTTTCCGACACTCGGTGTCGAGGGAGCCCCAGACACCGAGTGTCTTTTCCGGTTTTCGGGAATAGGAATGTTTCTGATGCTCCTCTTCCTTTCCGGCACGATGATATCTTCGACTTTTCTCGGCATAAATAAATTATATCACAACTTGGAAATCCGTTTATGCTCTTCCATCTGTTTCTTAAACTTTTCTTTATCTATTGTCGTGACTTCCTCAATTATATCAGGCGGCAAGCCGTATGTGGTAAAGAGGATGAATGGGTCGGCGCCCTTTTTCACCTGCTTCAAACCTTGCTCGAGCGCTTCCTCGAATTTATCGAGTTCTTGCCTGACGATTTCTTTGGTATTTGGAGCAAAAGTGTAAAGGCCTTGATAACTCGGATGGTTAACGACGGCATCGATCACCGGGTAGACGTTCTTATTCTTGACATAGGCGCGGCGCAGTAGCCGGCGGAGGATATATCCCCTGTCGGTATTGGACGGAGCGACGCCGTCGGCAATCATAAAGCAGGAGGTGCGGATGTGGTCGGCAATAATTCTTGAATCTGTTTTTTCCATGATTGGTTTAAATAAATCCGTTTCAAAAACCGTTCCAACTTTTTGCGCCACCTTCACCAATCGCTCAAGCCCCATGCCGGTATCGACACCCGGCTTCGTCAGCTTCGTTAGCTTTTTAGCTTTATCTTGATAATACTCGTTGAAAACAATGTTCCAGATTTCTATGCCGTCGACATAGATCTCCGTCGTCGGGCCGCAAGGACCTTCCTCCCCTGTCGGGCCCCAGAAATTATCGCTTCTGCCGAATTTCTTGACAACAATATTCGGGTCAATTGATTTCCAGATTCCTTCCGACTCTTTGTCTTCCGACACATCATTTTCTCCAGAGAAAACCGAGACGTAACCAATCGTAAGTCTAAGTTCCTTAGTAATAAACTCGTGGGCCCACTCGATGGCTTCCTTTTTCCAATAATCCCCGAAGGAGAAATTACCGAGCATCTCAAAAAATGTCAGGTGGCTGGCGTCTCCGACCTCTTCTATATCGGAAGTTCTGACGCATTTCTGGCTCGAGGCGAGATTAGAAGAGCCGAAATCTTTTACTACATCGGCCCCGCCGATGTAGTATGGCTTGAACTGCTGCATGCCCGCGGTGGTGAAGAGGACGGAGGAATCATCCTTCGGCACAAGTGAAGATGAGGGAACAATAGTGTGTCCCCTCTCTTCAAAAAATTTCAGAAATTTCTCCCGTATCTCTCTCGATTGCATTAAATGAATATAACATAAATGGTGAGGCCCTTCTCAAGACCTCACCATGTCGTCGATGCTATCGTAGATCCGCATCCATAAGCAAACCGCCCTGAACCGCCAGAGCTGTCTCCTTATGAGAAAGCGGAACTTCAGTCTGGTCAGCTCCAAAGACATAAAACTCCTCCGCTACGAACTATACCACGGTCTTTAAAATTTGGAAATCGTTCTCAAGAGTTTTTAAAAGCTCTTGGTTATAGATAGCGGCGGCGGGATGATAGAGAGGGATGAATTTGAAGTCTTTTGCTTGAAAGACCTTGCCATGCAAGAGACTTATGGGTGCTATTTCCCACTCGAGACCATAACGGTTCATCACGTATTGCATGGAGAAACGGCCGAGAGTGGCGACGACCCTCGGCTTGATGATTTCAACCTGCCTGTCCAAGAACGGCGCGTAAGCGGCAATTTCTTCAGGGCTAGGGTCGCGATTGCTGGGCGGGCGGTCTTTGACGATGTTGGTGACATAAACGCTTTTCCTGTCGATGCCGACAGATTCCAGAAGTTTGTCGAGCACCTGCCCCGCCCGGCCGCAGAAGGGCCGGCCGGTCTTGGCCTCATTTTCCCCCGGCGCTTCGCCGATAAACATTATCTCCGCATCGTGATTCCCTTCCCCGATGACGGGAAAATAATTATTTTTTACCCGCTCTTGATAGAGCGGCGAGGAAGTCAGGGCGATAACTTCGTCTCTGATTTTCTTCAACTCTTCCGTGCGGTCACTCACTTTTTGATAAGTTTATGTTCAATAAACCAAAAAAGAGTAAAGACCACCAAGGTGGTAACGGTGGCAAAGATGGCAAGAATTACCAGTCCGTATCCTATGGCCATGCCGATGCCGGCCGCTACCCAGAGCCCGGCCGCCGTGGTCAGTCCCTGCAGCGTCGAGTCCTTGAAGATAATCACGCCGCCGCACAGGAAGCCGATTCCCATGATAATGGCCGCCGCCATGCGCAACGGGTCGTAGGCAGTGTTCTGCGCCACCGTGATGACATATCTGGCAATGAGAATAAAGAGGCATGAACCCATAGAGACCAGTCCATAGGTGCGCACGCCCGCGACCTTGTGGGCCAAAGTTCTTTCGAGACCGAGAGCTGAACCAAGAAGCAATGCGATGACTAAAGTAAGAAATGGATTGATCATGATAGTTCGTTTATTTCACTGATAACGGCTTCTTGGTTAAAGTTAGAGCCCAAAAGCTGCCGTAAAACTTCCGGACTCTTTTTAATATTACTACAAAGTACTACTCCGGAAGTCAAAAGGATTTTCTTCTCCGAGTCAGACAAGGCAGTCAGACAAGTGATCGGGTGTAAACCTTCCTCTTCGATCATGTCTTGCAAACTGCCCTTCTCGGGATAATTCCAGCCGATAAGAGTCATGTCTTTGCAAACACCATAGTGAATAGCCGTCGAGGAGAATTTGGTATTGGTCACAAGCCATGCATCAGTTACTTTGCGGTCATCTCCGCCATAGCTGAAAACATTATCGCGGAGGTCATCGAAGCGCGCTTTGACGTAGAGCACTACCTTGAGATCGGATTTCGTGCCGAGCTCATTATGGAACTTCGCCTCGACCATCATGAGCTTAACTTCGTTGTAGGCGACAATATCCACTTCGTGCGGCACACAGCCGCCTAAACACGTCTCTCGGGTAACGCATTCGAATCCTTTGACCCGCAAAATTTCCGCCACGAAATCCTCGAACGGGAAGCCGGAGGGGCCTAATTGCATCACCGCCCGCCGTAAGGAGTAGCTTCTGGCCACCTTCCGGTTGAGCGTAGCCAGAATAGAAAAGGCGTGCCGGTAGAGCTCGTGCGTAGTCATGCCGTTCTTAAGTTCCGGTATGATATGCTTGACGACATTTTCCGTCGCTTCCTCGCTGGCACCGGAGTGTAGGAGCGAGAAGCGCAATTTCTCCGGGTCGAAGGTTTCGTGTCTACCGTCGGCCTTGATGATAGTAATCTCCTCCGCCATGAAAGAATTATAGCATTGAAAATTCTTTTCAACCTTTTTGCTTATATCATCACACCTACGCTATCTTTGTGCGACCGCATAATAATAACGTATGCAAGCAGTCATAAATACTTCGTCAACCCAAATTCTTCGCGAAGATATTTATCATTTTCCAATTCATCAACAATTAAATATAAGAGATTCTTCCCTATTCCGAAGTCCGTTTTCAATAAGGCAATGACATCTTCGCAATCATAGGGATAGACCCATACGCTGTTTTGCAAACGGACAATACCAGCCTGTCGAAAAAGCGTGGTTAACTTATTTCTAACTATCTTCTTGCTCTCCGGAATATCAAATATCATCACGCGCCATTTTCCATCCCACTTTTTCGGCTTTTTAAACCTAAAGTCCGCAAACTCCCATCGGCGTAGATGCTCTTGGCCCGACAACGTAAGCTCATAAAATTTACCGTTAAATCTAAGCAATCCCTTCTTTACCATCTTGCTGGCGGAAGAACTTACATATTCTTTCTGCCTTCTGCTGGGAATAAGGCCCAACTTGCCCATTGCGCCTATTACATTCGGGGCAAGCAAACCAACGCTCAAAATGCCCGCTCCCGCGATAGTTGAGAGGATTATCCGTTGCAGATTCTTCTTTCTGCTTCTTTTCCCACTTTTTTCTTCCAGTTTCCCCATACGCTATCTATATGCGATCGCATAATTATAACGTATAGTGATTTTCAACACTCTGGGATTATCCACAGATGAATCACTCCAGAACTTTGTCCATTACCGCGCCGCCGAGCGGGAGACCTGCCCCGTGGTCACCAGACTTTACGGGGTAGAATACAATGGATTGGCCGAGGGAAAGGCCTCTAACGGGACTTTCGAACTCCGCTATATTGTGTGAAATTTTTACCGGCAACTTCTCCCCGCGGTAGCGGATTTGGGCAACGACCTGCTCCACTGGTTCGGCCGCCCAGTTTAAATTTTTTAATGAAATTTTCTTCGGTGAAAGTTTTGCGATCTCCGACTCTTCATCCGAGACAATCAAAGTATTTTTCTTAATATCTTTGCCGACAACATAGAACGGCCCGCTCTCGACACCTTTCTTAGTAACCTCAAACCCGTGCCGCTCACCGATGGTGTAATGAACAAGGCCCCGATGGGTGCCGATGATTTCTTTTTTCGTATTTAAGACCTCACCGGATTTAGCCTCGATAAAGTGAGGAAGAAAATCTTCCATACTGACATCCCCCATGAAGCAAATACCTTGGCTATCCTTCTTTTCAGCCACTGGCAGTTTGTATCTTTTCGCCAATTCTCTTACTTCCCTTTTTTCTAAATGGTCGACGGGAAACAAAGCATGAGAAAGATCTTCCTGTGTCAGCATCCAGAGGAAATAACTTTGGTCTTTCTCTCCCGATAGATAATGCCCGGTGGCGATGCAGTCGGCGCCGAGCTCTTTGGCTTTATTCCAAAAAAGTCCGAATTTAATTTCCTTATTGCAGAGCACATCCGGATTCGGCGTCCGGCCGGCCTTGTATTCGGCGAGCATTTTATCCACTACTGCTTGCTTGTATTCTTTCTCGAAATCGAAAAAGAGAAATGGGATACCAAGAGCGAGACAAACCTTCATCGCGTCGCGCCGCTCTTCTCTCCAAGTGCATGACATCCATTCAGGCTGCCACGCTCTGATGAATACTCCTGTGACATCGTACCCCTGTTCTTTTAGAAGTGCTGCCGAGACAGCACTGTCTACTCCACCCGAGAGTCCGACAAAAACCCTTCGACTTCGCTCAGGGTAAACCTTACCTGATGTATTTTTGTTTTTTGGCGACATGTTCGTCGAAAGTGCGGGAATAATACATGTTGCCGTCATCGCCGGTCAAATAGTAGAGATATGGCGTAGTGGTCGGGCGAAGGGCGGCTTGTATAGAGAGGAGGCCGGGATTATTGATCGGACTTTTCGGCAGGCCTTGAAATTCATAGGTCTTCATCTCCACATCCACCTGAAGCGGCATGCCGAGCTTCAAACGCTTCCAGAGCACGTCCGAGACCATCAGCCGGTCGTCTTGATTGTTGGCTTCGGCTTCTATGAGCGAGGCCATGGCAATGACTTCTTCGAGTGACTTCTTGGACAATTCGATTTCCGGCAAAATCGGGGAAATTTTCCTGATGAAATTATCGCCCAAAAGTTTAATGGTCGAGCTGGCGGTGGCGGTTACCGGCACGAAGTACGTGTCCGGGAAGAGATACCCCTGCGGAGCCGCCGCTTCGAATGTCGCATTATCAAAGAACGGGAATCGTTCGTTGAAGAGAGCGGAAATTTTCTCCACGGTAAATCCTTCCGGCACAGTGAGCTTTACGCTTTCAACCTGATAATCGCCGGCAAAAATTCTCCACGCTATCGCTATGACGCTTTGCGGCCGCGGCAGGTAATACTGCCCCGCTTTCATCTCGCGTTCGCCGCGCATGAGAACAGCCATGGCGCGAAACCACACCGGCGAACGGATGACGTGTTCTTCTTTCAGCTTCAGCGACAGAGTATATAAGCCGGCGCCTTCCGGCGCCTCGATAATGGAATCGGTCGGGAAATTTACCGGCGGCGCGATACCCCAGACCAGAATTAATAAAGAGATGGCAAGAACTTTAAACATCAGATCGGCAGATTGGCCGGGGCTTCGGCCTTCTTGGAGGGAGCCCGTTTCAAAGTCGGCGTGGTAGCCACCGCGCCGGGGATATGGAAGAGGGTTGCCACCTCCTCGGTGGTGAGGATATACGGCTTATTGAAACGGTGGCGATGCTTGGGGCCGAAGAAGGCGCGCCTCTTGTAGGAATCTACGAGAATATTAAGCCGCTCCCGCTTGCGGATGCCGTTCACGTCCTGCCACGCATGAGGAAAACTGAAGGGGAAAGTGGGCTTGATGCCGTTTAAGTTCTTCGAGCCGAACTGGCGCATCGAACCGATGAGCCCCATCATCCGCGTCTTTTCGTGATTATCCTGCGGCGCGACGTAGAGCAGGCGGATCATGGCGTCGAAGGCAAGCTTCCCGGCATTTCTCTGGATGGACTTGATTACTTCCTTCTGGTCCTCTGTCAGAGCCATCAAGGTTTGTGGTTTGTCCTTCTCCGGTTTTACCAAAGTTTCTTTTTCTATAATTTTCTTTATTTCTTCCTTGATATCGTCGCTCCAGTCCTTCTTCTTTATAAGACGACCGTAAAGATAGCCCTCCGCCGCGTGGGCGCGCAAAAGTATCTGGATGCCGCCCACTTCGCGCGGACCGAAGGTGCCGAGATACTCGAGCACCGGCGTTAAGGGGTCGACGATCTCCTCCTGCTCGTCGCCTTTCTTTTTATCAAGCTCGTATTCTACATAAGTCTTGATGGGATAAGCGTCGGCTTTGACCAGCGCGGTCTGTACTCCCGAAACAAAGGTCTGCTCGGGAACGTAGCGAAGGTCTAAGGCGTAATCTTTGACCTCGACCACTTCCGCCCCCGGGTATTGGGCGTAGATTCTCGACTCGATAATCTTCTTCCAGCGCGGGAAAGCCCAGACAAAAAGCCGGACCTCTCCGCCGATCGCCACTATCTCGAGAGAGAACCACTCTCTCATCTTGCCTTCCCAGAAGGCGTCCGCCGGAGTAGCGATATTGGCGTTTTCCCAGATGCCGTTTAAGACGAACTCCATGGCGGCCGGAGATTTGGGCTGGTCTTTGGGCAATTTTATTTCGAGGAGCACATAACCCTGCGAACTCACCCAAGAGCTCCTGATGTAATCGAGCCATAACCGGAAGGCCACGTTAATGGCTATTATCGGCAGCCACACCGGCCAAGTAGCGAGGAGAACTTGGACAGCCCTTAAGAATATTTCTTGCTTAAAGAGAACTAGGAAGTCTTCTAACATTCCTCTATTTTACACAACTCTCAAACGTTATGGTAGCGGTTCTCTCTGTCCTTTTTGAAATATTTCGGATTCTGGAGATTGACGAGAATAGTGTTCTCCTTGACGTAGCGCTCTTTGAGCACCTTCTCCACGATTTTCTCCTTGGAGAGCGGCCCTTCCTTCTCTAAAATTTTCTTAATGACATCTTTGACCACGCCCGACATATAACCCCACTCGGCTAAAGCGTAGAGTCCGCGGCCGACAAGCACGAAGCGCGGGTCCTTGATGAGCTCGTTGTGGGTGGTGGCGACATGGGCCTTCTTGTTGAAGTATTGCGAAATGGCCTTGGCCACTTCCTTGAAATGGATAGGCGAACCGTGCTTCCTGATAACTAAGAAGGCGTAGTCTCTCATGCCCTTGGCATTGACGTTGGAAGAAGAGGATTTGCCCCATTCGCCTAAAGGATTCTTGCCGATTTTATGCGAGATGGAGAGCCAGCGCTTGATCACCTCTTCGTTCTTGTACTTCTCGTTAATATCCTTTACCTCGTCGAGGAAGGAGTCGATGATGTCGGACTCGAAGACCAGCTCATCGTCGGAAAGCTTGGAGTAGAGTTTGCGCAAAGCGGCGTGAATTTTATCCGCGAGCTCCTTATCGACATGCCAGCGGTGCTTGAATTCCTCATCCTCCTTAAAACGCTCGAATTCTTCGCCGATAACAAGCAAGAAGTGGAAATGATTCTGGGCGCTCGCGTCTTTGCTCAAGTGGTTTAAAAGGTCTTTCTCCGACACGATGCCGCCCAGCTCAACGATGAGCGCTTTGAGCTCGGTGAAGACCGGTTCAAGCTCTTCGTAAGCTTTGGACTTCCTGATGATAGCGAGGGAGTGATTTTCGATCTGTCTCACGCGCTCGCGGGTAATGTTGTACTTCTTACCGATGGCGTCGAGAGTGAGCCGCTGTGCTTTGCCGCCCAGACCATAGCGGGAAATGATAACGTCCTGCGCCCTTTTGGGAAGCGCGGACAAGAGCTTCTTGCTCACATCTTTGGGCTTGAAGTTCAAATTAATCTTTTCCATACTTTAGTTTCTTGGCCTATTTCTATCACTTGACGTTTCCCGTGTCAAGACCGCCTATTTTACGACGAAATTTATCAATTTTTTCGGCACATAAATTGACTTCTCCACTTTTTTGTCCCCAAGCCACTTTTGTATTTCCGGCAACTCCTTCGCTTTCTCTAGGATTTCTTTTTCTTTCAAATTTGCTCTGGCCGCAAATTTGCCCCTTACCTTGCCGTTGACCTGAACCACAATCGTAACAGTCTCTGGCACAAGTTTTGTTTCATCGTAAGTCGGCCACTCTTCTTCATGTATCGAATCTTTATGTCCAAGTTCATGCCATAACTCTTCTGTCATGTGTGGCGCGAACGGCGCGAGAAGCTTGAGCAAAGTTTCGTATTCTTCTTTTGAAATTTTTTCTTTCTTATCCAGATCATTAGCAAAGATCATTAGAGTCGAGACGGCCGTGTTAAATCCAAGCGTCTCGATATCGTCGGAAACTTTTTTGATAGCTTGATGAAAATTCACCTCACCCCCTGCCCCTCTCCTTGCGCTAGGAGAGGGTGGCTGAAAGCCGGGTGAGGTCGGAAGTTTCTCCCGTAGTCTCCAAATTTTTTCAAGAAATCTTCTCGGTCCCACAAGCGAGCTGTCATTCCACGCGATTGCCTGCTCGAAGGGTCCCATAAACATCTCATACAAACGCAGAGTGTCAGCGCCGAAGCGTAGAACGATCGAGTCGGGATTGATGACGTTGCCCTTGGACTTACTCATTTTCTCCCCGCCTTCGGCGAGAATCAATCCATGGGAAGTACGTTTCTTGTACGGCTCATCTACCGGTACCGCACCGATGTCGAAAAGGAATTTATTCCAGAAGCGCGAGTAGAGAAGGTGAAGCACAGTATGCTCCATCCCGCCGTTGTACCAATCCACCCCAGTACCAGAGCTTCGCTCGGTACGGGGCAAGCTGGCATCCCCCATCCAGTATTTCAATTTTTCCATTGATGCAAACTCCTTATCATTATGCGGATCGGTGTAGCGTAAGAAATACCACGAGGAACCCGCCCAATTGGGCATCACGTCCGTTTCCCTCTTGGCCTTTCCCCCGCACTGTTGACACTCGGTGTCAACAAACTCTTTAATATTTGCTAAAGGCGATTCACCAGTATCGGTCGGCTGATAATTCTTCACTTCCGGCAACTTTACCGGAAGTTCTGATTCGGGAACGGCAACAACTCCACATTTCTCGCAGTGCACCACCGGTATCGGCTCTCCCCAATAGCGCTGGCGGGAGAAGACCCAATCACGCAATTTGTACTTAATAACCTTTTTGCCGAATTTTTCGGTAATCTTCTCTCTGGCCTCTTCTGATGTAAGTCCGTCAAATCCATTAGAATTTATAAGCAAACCCTCTCCGATATACGATTCATCCACATTTATTCTTCTCAATAATTCTTCTGCTTCAGTATGCTTAAGATCTCTAGGATCAACTTCTATTTCTTTAATCCATTCAATTTCATATTTATCCCCTTCTTCCTGAGAAATTTTCTCTCGCTCCTCATCTACAAGCTCAGCAAATATTCCCTGAGTATGCACAATTCGATTCTCATTTTTATGCTCGGCGAAAAATTCATTGTGTATCTGGCCACCTAGAAGTTTTATGATTCTTACATTCTTGTATCCCGTCTCTTCTAATATCTCTCTAACAGCGGCTTGTTCAGGAGTTTCTTCTTTTTCAATGCCCCCCATTACAAATGTAGTCCAAGGTAACTTCTTCCATTTTAAAGTAAGAATTTCAGCTGTTTTCGGATTTCGAAGAATTACAATTACAGCGTTTCTAAAAACTGTTTCTTTGCCTTCTCGATGTGGGTTACTTGGATCAGTGTACTTAGGGATAATAACTTGTCGTATCGGGATGTCGTGCTTCTTTGCAAACTCATAATCACGCTCATCATGAGCGGGCACGGCCATGATCGCGCCTGTGCCATAGTCGGAATACACATATTCCGCTTCCCAGACAGGAATTTTTTCTTTGGTCACTGGATTAGTTACGTACTCTCCGGTAAATTTATCTTCTTTGCCCGCTTTCACCAAGAAAGTCGCGCCGAAAATTGTGTCCGGCCGAGTAGTGAAAACTTCTATATCGTCGAACTTAATGAGAGCCCCTTCAGACTTTCCTATCCAATTCCTCTGCTGAACTTTCACCCGCTCCGGATAATCAACCTCATCGAGACCGGAGAGTAATCTGTCCGCGTATTTGGTAATAGCGAGCATCCATTGCTCCCTCTCCTTCTGTTCTACCGGCGTACCGCAACGTTCGCAGCAGCCATTCACCACTTCTTCATTGGCCAAAACAATTTTGTCTTTCGGGCACCAGTTGACCGGAATCTTGGCTTTGTAAGCCAAGCCGTGCTCAAGTAGTTTTAAGAAAATCCATTGCGTCCATTTGTAATACTTTGGGTCGGTAGTATTAATCTCTCTTGACCAATCGAAAGAGATGCCGAGAGATTGGATTTGCCGGCGGAAGGTATTTGTATTTTCTTTCGTTACCTGCCGCGGATCTTTGCCGGTCTTTATCGCGTAATTTTCTGTGGGCAAGCCGAAAGCGTCCCAGCCAATGGGATAAAGCACGTTGTAACCCTGCATCCTGCGCTTGCGTGATACAACATCCAGTCCAATGTAAGGACGCGGATGTCCGACATGTAGCCCATCTCCCGACGGATACGGAAATTCTATGAGGGTATAATACTTTGGCTTCTTCGACTTATCCTCCGCGCGGTAAATACCAGATTCTTCCCAATTTTTCTGCCATTTACTCTCTATTTCCTTCGGGTCGTACTCGGTCATTTTGGTCATTGAATTTTTTCATCGCAATCCAGAAGAGGATTCCCAATGCGATGGCGAGGATTATAACTCTGATCAGATTATCTGCCGAGCCCCAGTAGCGGATGCTGGCGATGATGAAGGAGAATAATCCGGCCAGCGAGAGACCGTTGGATATCACCACATTACCCCTGAAAATCCGCCAGCTGGCGGAGCCAACCAGGACCGAGAGCGCACCAAGCACTACCAAGACGACGAAAACATTTCTTTGATAAGTATCGTGGGCTGATTCGTATTCCTGTCTGCAAGTGTATTGAAGGTCGCAGTAGCCAACTGGCTCCGGGAATTCCGGACGAATGGGCTTGCTGTAATAGGCGTTGTCAGTCCATTGTCCGCCTTCCGCCACGCACTCCTCCTGCGTATCTGGCACGACCACTACTTGCGACTGCGGGCAGTAATCTTCGTAATCCGGTCTCTCATAAACTAGAGAAATCGTGTAGTTGAAAAACAAGTTAAGCACTATAACGATACCTAAAATTACCGACCACTTTGTGACTGTGTTTTGCATGATGTTTGATTATATCACTTTCCAAACAATTCGCTGTGAGTGCCTATGCGGATAAAAATGGCCGCATCTTTTTTCATAAAATAGACGGCGCGATAGTCGCCGGTAATGTTGATGCTCCTACAATCTTCATAACTGCCATGAAGCTCGTGGTTATTGAGAATACGGTTAAATGGGTTTCCTAAAAATAGGTTTCTTCGGATTTTAAATTGTCTTTTTAATTTTTCTGGAAGTTTTTTATAATCTTTGTTGAAACTACGATGAAGTTCGGGGTTCATAAAGAATTAAGATAGCGATCCATTTCTGCCGCAGTCTTAAATACAGGAGAAAGATTTTTACCAGCTTTAATGTCCTTCAAAGCTCTGTCGAGAATTTTAGCCGTTTTGGCATTAGGAATAAGCGGCGCTTCTATAATAATTGAGCGCTGCGCCACGAACTTCTTCAGAGCACTATTTACAACTAAACTTATAGGTATACCCGCTTCTTTGGCTGTTCTTTGAGCGTCTTTCTTAAGTTTGCTATCGGTTTTTACATTAAGCATCGTTTTCATATCTATAGTATATACAACGGATATGAAGTGTCAACATTACCTTAAATCAAAAATTCAATCACGTCGCCGTCTTGGACGATGTATTCCTTTCCCTCCGTTCTTACCCACCCCTTGGCGCGGGCGTTGGCGTAAGAGCCGGCTTCAAGGAGTTTGTCGTAGTGAATCACTTCTGCGCGGATGAATTTTTCTTGGAAATCAGTATGAATGGATTTGCCCGCTTCTGGCGCAGTTGAACCGCGGCGAGTCGTCCAAGCCCTACTCTCCTTCTCTCCGGTGGTAAAGAAAGTGATCAGATCGAGGAGTTTGTATGCTTCTACTATCAATTTATCTAAACCAGTACCAAATACCGGATCAATTTTTACATAAGGTCCGGGAACATTAAATTCCAAATTCTCCGCCGCTTCCGACATATTGAGCACATAGAGAGTCGGCTTCTGTATCCCCGCTTTCTCTAATTCAAGATTAATAATTTCGATATCGAAGAGCGGGTCAACTTTGTCATGCACGTGGATGATATCTTTATCTTCAAAGATTCTCACCACCTCGATAATGGCATCCACTTCGCGAATGTGAGAGAGGAACTTGTTTCCGAGCCCCTCGCCCTCGCTAGCCCCTTTCACCAGTCCGGCTATATCTACAAACTCAACAACAGCCGGGATGACTTTTTTAGATTTAGAAAGCTCCGCCAATTTATCGAGTCTTTCGTCAGGCACTGGCACGATACCCACCGATGGGTCGATGGTGCAGAAAGGATAATTCTCCGCCGGCACCCCCTTTTTCGTCAGCGCGTTAAAGAGCGTGGACTTCCCCACGTTCGGCAGCCCGACAATGCCGATACTCAGAGCTGAATAAGACATGATTTATTGGTATATATCCATAAACTTGTAGCTTTTCTTGGTTTCCAACAACCTTCTCTACAGTGCTCAATACTATCTCCCGTTTCAGTTCGAAATTCAAGTTTCGTAATTTTCTGGATGCTACCTTTGCAAAGATCTCCACTTCTTTCTTGCTCGGCATACCCATTGAAACTATTTGATTGTTCTCTTCTTTAGTCTTTATTATTTGTGAATCGACAACCCCCAACCTTTCTCTGATGGGTATGGTGTAATCTCTCAACTGTTCCATACTTAGTAGACCTACCCCATAAGCTTTATTGTATCGCTCTTCTTGATCCTTGAGCTTTTTTGATTCCTTTTCTAAGTCCTTGATGTCAGTCAATGATGATACTTTTTTACTTTGACGATTATTTAACCACCTCTCTGCCTGCTTCAATAATAATTCTGGTGAACTCATTAAATTCGCCACCCTTTCCCATACTAACTGATCACCGATTCTGGCATTTACTGCTCCCTCTTTACATTTAGCAGGAAGTGGAAAGCTTTTAATTCTGTCATTACATCGATAATAGAGATGCTTACCCTTTTGTGGTCCACAACCACACCTTCTAGAACCACAAGAACACCATATTTTACTTGCTAAAAGATAATCATTCCTCTTATTACGCTTGCACAAAGCGAAGTTCACTTGTAACTGCTTTCGAACACGTTCGAATAATTCTCTATCTATAATTCTAGGTATTGGAATGATATACCACTCCTCCTCTGGACGATCCCTGCGACTAGATTTTTTCTGCTTACGATACTTTTCAATCTTATATGGATTCTCTGGCACAACAGCGTATGATTTCCCCCAATGAGCTTCTCCGATATAGCCTTTATGTCTAAGCATCGTTGTTAACGTGCTGGTAGCCCATACACCCTTCTTACTTTTTCTTGGTCTAATCTTCACATCCATCAATCTTTTCACTACAGCACGAAGCGTTAGACCCTCCTCACCCACCCATTTGAAAATCATTTTCACAACTCTTGCTTCTTCTTCATTTATTTCATAACGACCCTGTTCTTTATCTATTCTTGGAATATATCTATACCCGTAAAGAGCTTCCGATGTCATGATGTGTCCTTCCTTTGCCTTTCTCAGTTTACCTAATCTGAATCTTTCTGATATTTTCGCCCTTTCGTACTCAGCAAATAGGCCTTTTACCCCATGTAAGATCTTGTCTTCGCTATTTTTAGGAGCAGGAGTGGTTACAAAAATTACCTCAATACCAGCCTCCTTAAGTTCATCCATTACCAGCTCCTGATAAGAGTAACGTCTAGCCAGTCTATCTGGATCATAGACTAAAACTGCTTCCCACATTTTCTTTCTAGCATCTACTCTTAACTGATCTAGAGCGGGTCTTATCAGTGTATCTCCACTCCAGCCGTCATCCATATACTCTTGGATAATTTTTATATGATTCTTACTAGCAAATTCTTTGACAGCAGAAATCTGAGTCTGGATTGTTTGTGCTTCTTCCTGATTAGAAGTTGAGACTCTGTAATAGGTTGCTGTCAGTTTCTCTATTTTTGATAAGTCCTGATTCATTTCTTTTTTCTATTTCTATGCTTCTCCAAAAATCTTTTAACTTCACCCTTAGGTATACGCCAGAGAGCAGTCTTCCCTTTTCCAAGTTTGTAACCTTCCATCAACCCCTTATTCAGCCAGCGATCTACTGTTCTTGGGTTTACTCTTAGAGCTTCTGCAACTTCATCGTTTGTAAGAAATTCCATAATTATATTATATACCTAATTGTGCATAGATGCCAAAGCAGGTGTGGATAGCTCAACAATCTTTTGTTTCTCCAACTCCTTAGCTACTTCCTCAAAAAGAACATCAAATGCTTTCTCCAGTTTTTCTGGTTTATCCATAAACTGATACTCAAGAGTGAGACTATTCCTTTTAAGGTAAGCTTCGGCCATATTATTTAACTTCCCTCGATCATTCCCTTGTACCGCCTACCCCTATATTCCAAACCTAAACAGATCCGACATCCGACTTTCCCATTAAGAGGATGAGCAAAGAGAGTACCGACTCGCCTAGAGCAAATCGGGCAATCAAACCAGTATCGAATACCCCCGAATCCCGTGTTTGTAGTATCAAGCCTTACTTCTTGTCGGGCGATCTCCATCACCGAACTCAAAACCTCCTCCTTGAGTTTGATTCGAAACTTTTGAAGATAGTCTTTGACTGTTATCCTCTGGCACTCCTCGACTATAAATTTCTTTCCTAAATTATTTGGAGTCATTGATTTCATTTTTGGTGGTTTCTGGTGGTTTTTCCGCATTGAATTGCTGATTTTGAGCCAAGAAAGTGTTTTTGGACTTGATGTTTACCTCTACCAGCGGTTGCTTCATCTGTTTGAGCAGTGACAGCGAGTGCATCATCCTTCGATGAGCACGGTCTATTTCCTTAGCTATCAACCCGTAATATCCATTCTTCTCGGCACTTAGATATTCAATATCTTTGAAGACAGCAAACTTACTAGATAGCTCCAGTGCTCGTGTATGGGAGAGTGCTATGGTCTCAGCCAGCATTACTTCTGAAGTAGATTGGCAATCATGTTCCTTCTTCAGTCGTCGAGTTAATTCCAGTGCTAAGGGTTGATATTTAGTACTAACTGCATGAGCCAGCGGGAGATGGGTATCGGGGCCAAAAGCAATCATGACTTGATTGGCCTTATCATTGAACTCTTCTTGGTTCATCTTCTTATTCTTGTCTTCGGAAAAGTATGATGGGAGAACCTCATCTTTGAATTTTTTCAATAAATTCCGAGGGTCGTTTTCAATTGCTAGGTCTTTTTTAAGCAACCGATCAACTTCTTCGTCAGTAAACTTTTTGACTATTTCGGTACTTTCAGCTTTTTTAATTTCCTTTTTCATTAGAATAATATTTCGTCATCATCTTTTAATGAATCGCTATCCTTAGTAACATGCACATCATTCACATCATTCACCTCATTACCTTGAATATCCTCATCTGTAATGCCGAAACACTCCTTCCACCTCTCTATCGTCTTTCTGTTCTTGGAGAGTGATAAGGTATAGCCATTGCGTGTTCGATGAGTTTTAAGGTGAAGTTTTTTGGTCATTATCCAACCCACCTTCCTCGCATGAAGATGATCGTCAGAAAAATCAATAATTCGATTTGTCTCCTCACTTATTTCCTTTACTGTAAGGGAGTCCTCTCCCCTATCTTGAGCCAGTCTTAAAATAGCTAGCGTCACATCAGCTTCCCAAGACTGACCCCTATCAGACGCCAACTCACCGTTGTATTCCTTTACGAAATCCTTGAGTGAAATTTTCATTTCCTCATCCTCAATAATGGTGAGAAGTGGAATAACTATCTGGTGAAGTCGTGGATGAATACCTTCGATCTCAGCATCGTCAAAGAGCAGTTCTTTTCTATAGTTCTTAAATCGCCACATAAGAAGCTTGTTACGAAGTTCACGGGCTTCGTCATAAAACTCATCACTTAGTCGTCTTGGAATATCTTTACGAAGTGAGCTTGATCCCATATGTTCTACAAGAAAACGACTCTCCAGAGCTTTATCGCTGAAAGTCTCTCTGGTAGCAACTATCTTTGGAGAGAAAACGTCGAAGGCTTTCATCTCCAACTTCTCTTTACCCTGCATTCTTAGGACAGAACCACCTCTCTGATAGCCCATATTGAGTATCTTCACGATGTCAGTGGTCATATCACTGAAACGTAGATCGGCTTCATCCAGAATTAAGGTCCCTTTTATCTCATCTAAAATACGAAATATGGGTGCTGTCGTAGTTGCTCCGCCAGTAAAGATTGGCCTGTAGCATAGAGACCCTATGGCTTGTAGAAACCTTGTTTTACCACTCCCATAGTCCCCTATAGCCCTGAGATAAGGAAGTTCATAGAAACGGTCATATAACCAGCTAAAAAGCACATAATAGCTCGCTATACGCTCGAACATGGGGCTTATATCCAGATACTTGTGAATGAAGCCTTGTATACCGTTTAGAAGCTCTGTATCGCTTACATAGTCGGTAGCTGTAGATGGGAGGAGCACCACCCCCTTACTTACGATGTCATTCTTGGCATCAAGTGGGTATATAGTCTCTCCATTTACTTGTATCTCTTCAGAAAAACCAACTTCATTAGGTGCAAACAGCACAGCAAATTGAGTTGTCTTACTGACGGGATCGTAGATTGTCTCTGCTATTAAATCATCTGTAACGACTGAAGCCTTTCGGCTCTCTCTATCTATCTTTTTCATTTTTATTTCTATTAGAATCTTTTATCTTTTAATGCCGACAGGAGTTCATTCCTTGCCTGCTCATACTTATGGACCAAGACAAGCAACCGTTCATCATTCTTTGGCCCGAACCTGTAGAGGTCAGCCAACTCCTCTAACTGAGGGGTGCTCACAAACACGAATTCCTGTTGATCCCCCTCCCCCGTGGGATTTATCCCCGCAATTTGAAAACCCTTCGCAAAGAGAAAGGTAGTCATGGGAAACGAGGTGGTCCTTAGGTATCTATCTTTATCTGTTTTCATCTTTTATCTTTAACTTTTAATGATGAGATTTTCCCACGCAAAAAATTAACGCAACCGTGCAAAGTAGCGTTAATCACTTTCCCCTTGATTTTAGAACTTAGAGTTTGGGCTTATTTATCTCATCAACTAGCTTCTTTGCCTCCTCTAGAGCCTTCCACTTGTCGTATTTAGTGAGATTGCCAATCTCTTTCTTCACTTGAGAGTAAGCTACATTGATTCTTGCAAGCTCTTTCTTGTTCTGCTTCTTCACCAACTTCTTGCTACCAATCAGGCCTCCTAGATCTTGGACCACATTCTTGGCCAAGTAGTCCTTGTAGCTCATTTGCTCAGGCTTTTTCTTTGGGAGTTTTATAACATTTCTCTTACCAAGTTCAGAAAAAGCAATGAGACTGTCGCCAGAGACTTGCCTTGTCTTGTACATATAGAAATCTTTCATCCCACTCCCCGTTACCGAGGGGTTACCGAGTAACTTTGTTAGCTTCTCGAAGTTCACCTTATTCTCGGAAATAAACTTCTGGATTTCGTTGAAATTGCAGTCGCCATAAAATCTAAAAACTAAGTTCTTGTGTTCTCCATCTTCCACCAAGAAAACTTTTACTGGATACGTCAGGAAGCCGACATTTTCAATTATGTAATCCATATCATCAGTGAGAGCGTAGTAGAAAAACATTGGCCAAAAGACAAAGTAGTCTAAGTTGAGACGACCGAGTACGTGCATATCAAGAGGTCTTAGAAAACTCAGCTCGTGAAGTGTCATAATACCCATGTGAGATGATGGGTGAACTATGATTGCTTCATTGATCGCAAACCTCGGTTCAAAAAGCCAGCTATTCTCTTTGGGATTAGCGAGCATTTTCGTAAGCCTAAGTTTCCACTCTGGCTTCAGAATTTGATCATCATTGAAAATATAGAACGGATTACTTAAATGCCATTTCGTACTCTCTTGGAGAGTGGAGCCAAGTGGCACTTTGGTATAGCCATCTTTACCTCTCTTCGCTATTACGTAGTACTCCCCATCCTCTTTCACCACCTTATTTCCATCCCAAGTTAGGTTATCCAAATCTCTGCCACTTTCGGCTTCTTTAAGGAAAATTCTTTTGAGGATAGGCTCTAGTTCCTCGGGGGTCCTACCTATCTCATTTGTCAGCCAGATTTCCCGATACTTCCTAATCGCTTCCTGAATTTCAGGATTCTCAATGGCGTAAAGAAAGGTATTGATGTTCCTCTGCCAGTAGTTTTTGAGCCACTTTTTCTTAGTCGGAAATCCTAGGTTGAAATACTTTGTCATTTTTATCTCTATATGAATGAGTGAACTTCGTGAACGTTATACCACTTCCTAGTTGATTTTTCTAGGGTAAAAGTGCTACTCTGACTATGTAGTTTAATAACCTAAACCTAGCTCTTTTAAGGGCTAAGCATGGTTAAAACCGATGAAGGATGGAAAACCCATCATGGGAATACCTTCATCGGTCCTGTCGGGAAACTGGCAGTGGGTAGCTTAGCTACCGCCCGTGGTGGGCTTTCTGTTTATAAATAAAGATAGATATAGATATGAAAAAAAGTTTAATATCAACATTGGTTGTTCTGAGTTTATTTATTACACCATCCTTTGTTGTGAGGGCCCAGACATTTTCTGCTGAACAGCAAGAACAAATCCGAGCTATCAACCAGCAAATCCAAGACCTTACAATTCAGATTCTTCTAGCGAGGATAGCGGAGTTACAGACACAGATTGCCGAACTCATAGCCCAGCAAGCTACTCAAGCTACGCAATTGGGAGCCGTGAGCCAGAAGGTAGATACTGTAATAACTAACACCACGCCAATTCCAGTAGTGGTGCCACCACCTCTGCCTCCACCTCCACCACCAACCCCACTTACTTTTTTGGCACAAGCTCCATTATCTGATTACTGCATGATTCCAGGACAAGGGCATGGTAGCCAGAGTAATGAATATGATTTCCTTATCGGTCAGATTAACGTAGTTGGGCTTACTGCCACAGGCACTACACAATACGATGATGGTAAGCTCACTGCCCGTTGGGAAAGTGGTTCACCTTACATCTTAGTTTCTTCTTACTCCCATCTAGTAACTGTTAATCAATTCAATGAGAGAATACAGACCGATGGGGGTAGATTGCATAGTTACATTTTTGCCCGTGCCCAGGACATAACAGAGCCTGGAACATTCAGTGTGACAATTCAAGAATGGAAGGCCGATAATGGTCGCCAAGTAAGCGGATTCCCCATTATTCTCACAAGAACGGCTAAGTGGTGCCAATAACTTACAAAGAATTATTGTTAATTTTATAAAGTTCTACTACTAAAATGAAAAACACACTTATAGCAGGAGGAGTAGTTTTAGCAGGAATACTTGGAGTCATGACTTTGAGCGGTGGTAATCCAGAACCAAACAAGTTGCAGTTACAAGAAGACACTGATTATTCAACAGAAAGAAGCTATGAAGAGTTCGGGGACAGGGATTGTGGAGATTTCTCTTCTCAAGCTGAAGCCCAAAGATTCTTTGAATCCGATGGCGGACCATCCTATGACCCACACGGCTTAGATCGAGATAAGGATGGCATAGCCTGCGAAAGTATCTAGTATGAAGTCAGGAATATTTACTCTCATAATAGGAGGAGCAAGTATATATTTTTTCTATGAAAATAACTTCTTCGTAGCAATTATTTTGTTGACTTGGTTCTTCTCAAGGCTATTCGGGCAAAGTCTCAAAAGGATTTTTGAAGGGATAAATAATACTGAAAAAGAAATACTTTCAAATATAACAATAGAAGTAAAGATAAACATAGCAGAGATTCTTAAACATTCATCTGTTTTAAACTTATTCAGAAAACTTAAAGAGAACGAGAAGTTTAAATTTAAAGACGAATCGGAATGGATTAAGACTTTAATTGAAAACTATAAAAAGAAATATGGTTTTGATAATGAAAATGATCGTGTCCACAAAGGAGTCCGATATATATGGGAAAAAGCAAAATTTAATATAAAGAACAATATTTTATGGAAAAACAATGAGGTAGATTTCAATGATAGTGTAGAACATGAGATTTACATTCCATATGAATATATAGGGCAGAAAGAAGAGGAAGAGGGACACTTTTACAATAATATCTGGAGTGGAATACAGATAAGAGTGTTAATAGTAAATGGAGAGATAAAGGTTCAGATTGGTGATTTTGATAAAAATACAACTCCCCATTTCTATCAAAAAGAAGGTTTGGCTGTATATAAAACTTGGGAAACTATCACCAGCTTCCCTCTTATGTATGTATCTCAATCAATCCCTATAAATTACCTAAATTTTTCAATGTATGCTACAGAATCCTATAAGGGTCTTTTATCTGGAGCAAAAAATGACTGGACACATGACTGGAAAGAATTAAATAGTGAGATGGTTGATTATAGCTACCTTAGGGCTCAATTTGCCAGTGATGAGGTTGCTGGAAAGAAATTCGGGGATGTATATAAAAAATTCTATACTAAATCTTTAGAAAAACTTAGTAGAGACAATTTCGTCGATCCATATAAGAGAGAGGATGATGGATGGCCTGTACCTGAATGGATGGAGGATAACAGTATTCATTATCAGAATAAATATCTTCTTGTCTTTTTAGCAGATTACAAGGACGTTAAAGAGAAGAGGGATAAATATTACATAACCGACTACCACGAAGAGCATCCATAAGAGGAAAAGCTAAGTTATTGACTATCTATTCCCAAATAATTTTTGAGGTTTAGGAAGTTTTATCGTAAAGAAGAATGGCACAGCATGTTGCATTGTGTTCAGACCATGCCTACAGAAAGCTTAGACATGCGAAGCAGGATAAGAGGCGATTTCGGATTGGAGGAGGATTATAAAATTCTCCATGATTTTGATAAGTTCCGCCTCGGCGTCTTTTATCGCCGCTTCCCTCTCAATAAAAACGGAGGTCGAGGCGCCGAGAATCTCGCCAATTTGGGGTGAGGGCGTTGGCGGACGGGAGCTGCCGACCGGGCCGCTTGATTCTTCAACCACCGGCGTAGCGACCGCAATCACGGTTCCGCTTAACTCGACATCATCAATGCTTACCACGTCGCTTGAGGCTCCCAAGTTTGCAAAGAACCGGAAGCGGAATCCGGATTGGTCGTTTGCTCCTGACGAAAGATTCGAAATACTTTGCGTGTAGCCGGAGGTTGTTGAAGCATTAGTTAAATCCTCTACCGTAGTCCAGCTTGATCCATTTAGAGACCATTCAGCCAGAACATGATCATCTGATTCGAGGCCATTATTGATTTTGTACCAGAACGAAAGAGAAATATTTTCATAATCAGACGTAGATTGTTCCCTAATGATGGCGTAGGTTTGTCCTGTAGTAGTGCCGTTTACTTGCGCGCGCTTTGAACCGCCATGAGCGCCGGCGGAATTATTTATGACATCCCATTCGGTCAGGACATTCTGCGACCAGCCGGAAAATTCCGTATCCGACTCGAACCCGTCGGAGAAGAGAGAGTCCGCATATGCCGGCGTGGTTAAAACAAAACTCAGAGCGATAAAAATTGAGAGTTTTGTCATTTCGCTTTTTTGCCGAAATTGTAGACCTTCCGTTTGATTCTTTCGCGGCGACCGGTGGAGCCCATGTGTTTGAGATAGCCAAATTTTCTTACACGGATAGGACCAAAGCCGGCAAACCAGAGAATGCCTTTCTTCAATTCGTTGGTGGTGTCGCCAAATACAAGTCGCTGAATAAGAGGAATGGTGTCAGAAGTGACGAACATGGTGGCGCTCCTGCCTTTCAGAAGCTTTTTCCAACTAAACTGGCTGGTAAAGACAAAGGCAAACCCCGGCAACCACACTCGGTCAAAAAGTCCCTTGAGTAAAGCGGGCATCGTTGACCACCATGATGGGTAAAAGACTACGAAGTGCTCGCACCAACGCATATTTTCCTGAAAAGCGATGAGGTCCGGCTCAAGCTCCTGCAGTAGCCGGTAGCCGTGATGGAGCACCGGGTCGAATTGCATGTCGGAAATATTCATTCTACGGACATTATGTCTGGCCAGCTCCGCTCCCCTCTGATATTCGTCCGCCAGAGTGCAGTTAAAGCTGTCTTCGTCCGGATGACCGAGCAGGATAAAAATCTTTTTCATCTCTCCTGCATTATCTTCTGTAATTCCGCTTGATGCTTCCTCATTACCATTAGCGTCGCGGACATCTCACTCTGACCGGCTTTGGTAAGCTTTTGCACTTCTTCTCCGATTTTTTTGAAGAATTCCGGATGCTTCTCCATCACCTCCATAAGCATCTCGCGCTGCGCTTCCGGCACGTCTTTGAGCTTATGCTTAAGCATCTGCTTGAGGAAAAAATCTTTGATTCCCATGAAAAATAGTATACAAGTTCTAGCGACTAGGTGCTAGCTGAAAATTTTATACACATATTCTTACGGTCGCAAATATAAGTGTATCCAACGGCTCAACCGGTTGAGCCGTTAAACCTATTCTCTTATTCGTGCGAATTAGCCGATAAAAATTGAAACCGCCTCGCTTGGAAAGCGCGACGGCTTCCTCTGGCGGGCGGTTTGTTTATCGCCATTCTTTCATTTGACGATAAAGGGTGGCGCTGAACCTTTCTGGTTTGCGCGCTTGCTGCTTCCGTATCCTGATGACTTCTTCAGCGTTTTTCTCGGCATCTCCAAGAGTTGCAGCGTGGAACTGGAAATGGTTCCGGTCTCGCGAGAGCCCTTCACCATAGACGAGCAGGTATTCGCAACCCATCGGAAACCTCCAATCTTGTTCTGAAACGAGTTTACTTAAATCAGGGTTAATTGCAAACAGGTGCTAGAATTATACCGGCCCGCAAGTCGGTCTGGCACTAGGCTCGGTAACCTAAGTGCCGAGGGTTCGAATCCCTCTGCGGGCTTAAAAGATATCCACAAGACACTTGTAAGAAATAGCTACCTATGATACTCTATACACATACCGAGCCTAGTGCTGGTATTGGAGCCCGCAAGCACTTAGGAAGCAAAACACCAGCGAAAGCTGGTGTTTTGCTATCTCAATCCAACGGCTCAACCGATTGAGCCGTTGGATCTATTCTCTTATTCGTGCGAATTAGCCGATAAAAATTAAATACCGCAAAGCGCCTTGAGCGCGAAAATGTCGGTAACATTGGCCTTAGCCACCTCCCCTTCGTTGAGCTTATACATGATGGCTTGCGGGTCATCGACATGGTCTAGACCGAGCGTGTGTCCTAGTTCGTGGGCGAGCACTCTTACCAGTTTGTCGTGATTGGAAAATTCAAATATATCAATCCGTTCGCCGCTGGCATCGCTGGTGTAGAGCCCGCCGGCGAAAGTTTCTCCGCGGGAAGCGCCGATAGTGTTGTATTGCTCAACCGTAAGATTGAGCACTCTCGCTAATCTGTTAAGCTTATCAACCAGAACGTTGACGTCGCGCACCGCCGCGTTAAACTCCGATTCAAGTATTTTCAGTTGTTGATATTCTTCGCGGGGAATCGGTTGTCTGGCCTCTAACTCCGAAACCCGGGCCTGATAAATACCTTTCAGCTCGTCGTGTCTGGCTTTGGCCCCAAGGTAATTCGCTTCGAGTATCCTGTAAGTGACTTCATCTTCCTTCACCTCGCCCTGTATTTCTCCCAGCTCTTCCGTCACTTGTTGGCGGTAATCATAAATGAGATTAATCGCAAGTTCGCCTTTTTCTGGAGAATAGGAGAACAAATCTTTGTTTATTGGCTTCTCCCAAATTATTTCTGCTTCGGCGAGCGCCGCTAGAAAATCTTTCTGCGACAAGTCGAAACGGCGGTCGAACTCTCCGACGCCGTACGCGATCGGCTCGGCGCACGGCGCGGGAGAGCTTCCCGCTCTGAAGGAATTCCAGACAGAAAAAACCGCTATTAAAACAATCAGGGAAACTGTCAGCTTCAATTTATTTCTCTGTTACTTCTTGGACGGGAGAATCTTGTACATGCCGGTGCCACAAACCGTGCAGACGCCCTTGGCCGCCGGCCGGCCGGGTTTGATTTCTACTTTCTCTACGTTCTTCATTTCCCGCTTCTCTTTGCACTTGACGCAATACCCGATTACTTGTTCATCCATGTGATATTGATTATTTGGCTATATCTAACACATATCATATATGCGGAAAATAGCAACTCAAGCGGTTGGGACATCAATGTCTTTCTGTTGCTTATACATGCGGTAGATAATCCAGACAAAGATAACGAGAAGCACGAAACGCAGACCAATGAGAGAAAGCGCTCTCTCGCCGATAAAGTAAACCAATACACCCCAGAACGTGTTCCAGACGATAACCGCCGCGGCGGAGTAGAGCGCGAATTTTTTAAAAGAAAAATCGAGAATACCGGCCGAGGTGGCCACAAGCGCCGCGAGGTTCGGCTGCCAGTAGCTTATAAAGATTGCCGTAAGACCGTGCTTATGCACCCGCTCTTTGGCGTCATCTAGCGCGTCTCTTAATCCGAACTTAAGAAGCAGTTTATACCATCCGTACTTGCCTAAGAAAAAATTGATGATGTAAGCCGCATAGAGTCCGACGCTTATCGTCCCCACCGCTTCAACTACCCGCGGTATCTCCGATCCGGCAAGAATCACGCCGAGAAAAATTACCAGCGAGCCGGGGTAATACCACCCGACAAGCACCGTGCCCTCGATAACGGAGCTTAAGAGCAAGATCCAGAGTCCGTACCGGTCGAAATACTCCCCCGCTATGCGCAGAAGCTCTTCCTCCGGCGGCAGGCCGAAGAATCGCCACGTCAGATAGATGACGAAAAAAATTCCCAGAACCGAGAGCGGCAGAAGCACCTTTTTGTAATCAAATTTTGTCATGGTGGACCTATCGAGAATCGCACTCGAGTCTCGGCAATGCGAATGCCGTGTTCTGCTACTAAACTATAGGCCCAAGACGCGTGTGGACCTAGGGGGAATCGCACCCCCGACTCGTCCATGCCATGGACGCGTGTTACTACTATACCATAGGCCCTTTGGACCGATATTTTGCTTGATTTTAGCCATTTTGTCGAGTATTATTTGAAAATTGCAAAATTGAAAATTGAAGATTTTGCTCCCGGGCCCGTAGCTTAGTCGGTAGAGCGCCTCATTTGCAATAAATAGGTCTACCCTCCATTGATCAAATATCTCTCTAAATAAGGATAAAATTGTTTTTAAAGGGGTTAGATGACCTATTCATTCACTAAACAGGTCATCGGCTCATCAAACTTATACCGTTTTTGATTCAGTTTTCACCAATGGTTCTCTTGAAATAATAACAGCGATAGGTTGTTATTATTATGAATATACAAATATTGGCTCAGAAGTTTTACGATTATTCGTTGTATATGCGTGGCTACAGACCAGCAACGATTCGACGATATAGACAAGCGATCAACTTGTACTCGAGGTTGGCAGAAGTTTCGGAAATAGAACAAGTGACGGAAGAAAATGTCCGACAATTCTTTTTCAACGGCAGGACCAAACGCAACTGGAAACCTAACTCATTTATTTGTTTCTACCATTCTCTGACGGTATTTTTTAAGTGGTGCGTGAGTGAAAAATATCTGACAAAGAATCCAGCTGATGATCTGGAAATACCCAAGGTGGAAAAACGTCTGCCATCCTGCCTAACCAAACAAGATGCTCTCAAGCTCGTTGAGGTTGTTTATAACTACCCCTACGACTACAAATTTTTGAGATATAGAAATCACGCCATATTTTCAACCTTCCTTTTCTCCGGCTTGCGAAAGAAAGAGCTTTTGAAATTGAAATACACCGATGTAGACGTGGAAAATCTGAGCATATTCGTCAACCAAGGCAAAGGTGGCAAGGATCGAATAATACCAATGTGTAGCGCGTTGGCCCAGAGCCTAAAACGCTATTTGGACGAGCGAAAACGACTCAATAAGACTTGTCCAGAATTTTTTGCATCGCTCAACCGGAATTGTGGATTTACAGACATGGGACTCAGAAATCTAGTAAGAAAAATAAAAGAAACTTCCAAAATCAATTTTACAATTCATAAGCTAAGGCATACTTATGCTACATTAATGCTAACTGGTGGCTGTGATATATTCTCCCTCTCTAGACTAATGGGACACAGTGACATCAAGACAACCACAATTTACCTTTCTGCCAGCGCAGAGCATTTGAGGTTGCAAATGAACAAACACCCACTGAATGACTTGGTTATTTAGCCATCTACTGATTTTGTGGTGAACCTAAGTATATTTGACTGGAACCAGATCGTACAAGAAGTTAGGCAGTTAGTAGAATTAGCAAGATCAAAGGATTTACTTCTTTCGAATGAAATATAAAAAAACGATAACAAGGTCAACAACTAATCCTCCGATTCCGACAAATATAAGGAGTACGATACTCCACATCGGAGCGTTTCCGTTGTTCAGCAATGCATACAGAGCAAACCCTGTAATGTAAGCAAAAGCCAATGAACCAAGGATGTCAAAATGTTGCGGTTTCATTTGTGGATATAGTATATAAAACTTAGAAATAACTTAACTCCAGCCAAGCCAGTAAACTATAGCCGCTACGATTACTGCCACAATAATCTGAAAAACGTGATCAAAAATCCATTTCCATACCCCAGATGTTTTTGGTGGCATTACGACAACTGAACCCCCATCTCCACCTCTGCCACCACCAGGTCCTGCACCTCCACCACCACCTCCACCGCTCCAAAGCCCTCCCTTACCGCCTTCTCCGCCAGCATAGGTTATAGTGATTGGACCGTGTTTCTCTATTCTACTAGACATTTCATCACGACCTTGCTTAATGAGTTGAGAGATTATATCTTCCCATATTTTATTATTCTTACCGCCAAGTTTTTTTTGGCGATACTCGTCTATTAAGTCTTGCAAGGCATTACTAAGATCTTCATTACTACATTGAGTAGGATACCCAGCAGGTAACTTTTCTACATGCCATTTTTCTCTTTCCATAAAACGGTGGACCCTGGGAGATTCGAACTCCCGACCTCCGCATTGCAAATGCGGCGCTCTACCAACTAAGCTAAGGGCCCTTCTTCTATCAAAACAAAGATAACAAAATTACACGAACAAAGCAAAATAAAGGTTAAGAAATTCGCTGAATTAACCATTTATATATACCAGTAAACTACTTCTTACCTCTAGTATTATCTACTATCTTAGGGTTCTTGATGATCTTTTTCGCGGCTTTCACAGCAGTTTCTACTCCCTGTCTGGACTTATATGTCTCGCTGTGAAGAATCTTCTTATTATTAGCACTCTTGATTGTAAGAAAAAGTTGCTTGTTTTTCGCTCTATTTATTTCGATTCTATTTTTTCCTGCCATCACCGTATTATAGCACGGGAGCTTGAGTTCAGCGGGATTTTGCAGTTATGGCCGTCTGTAAGGTTTATACCGGCAATTTGATGGACATCTAATTTCCGCTAAATCTTTTTATCGGCTACTTGCACTTTTTCTGTATGCTTAGCGAAAAGGGTTATGGCATAGCCGAGAAACCAGAAACTAGCAAAAGCCCAAAAGTAACTTCCGAGACCGGTTCTTTCAAGGCATACGTTTTCAAAAGCTTCTTTACGCAAGATATAACTATCAATGTCGGAGGGTGGCACTTGGGCATTAAAAAGCGCCATCTGGCTACACATAAATTGTTTCCGGATTTCTGAATATACGTTGAATATGGAGAATGCAAGAAAAAATATAGCAAGAGTCAATATAAGAATTTTATTGGCTTTTGATAGAACCGGCTTATCATTTTTGTTTTCTGCTTTTTCGTCCATTTTCGTACGATAGTAATATATTTCCTACGGCAAAGATTCACAAGCTTCACCATCTTTATCTTGATCAAGCCTATGAATATCGTTATTTATCCCTCCGCACATTTCATAAACAGATTGAGCTTCGGCATGAGTGGAGAAGTCTGTGCAGTTGTATGTATTTGCCGAGCATGAATATCCGGAAGTTGATTGGGTTGGTTGCGTAGGTGTAGGTGTCGGCGTAGATTGCTGTGTTGGCGTAGCTTCTTTTTCTTCACAGACACCAGGAGCCCATAAGCCTCTTTGATTGATTTCGGCATTTCTCTGTACTTCCTTAAATTCACTCTGGTATTTATAGGGGATGTTGTAGGTATATTCGTAAGCATAGCCACTAAGGATCATGGACTTATTAAAGAAGAATCCGTCCTCACGATATACATATGCAAGCAAGCGACTGTATTTGTCTCGCTCTCCTTGGGTCGGGTCCATCTCAATATACACGCGCTTGTTTGTTAAAAGTTCTTTGGCCTTGTTTGAAGCCTCTACGCCGAAACATTCCACCGGCTTTCTTGGATCAACTGTTTCTGGAGTATTGATGCCAATAAGCCGGATTGTTTCCGCTTTGCCGTTCAGATCAATCGTTATGGTATCGCCATCAACCACTTTGATTACTTGATATGGTCCTTGACTTCCCGGTACATCCAGCTCTGCAGTCTCTACAGCAGCCGTTTGCTGAACTTGCTCCTTATCCGGTATGTCCTGGCTTACTTCCTGCGAGCTAGAAAATTTATTTGACTCTGGATTACCTAGAGAGAATCCGATAACTACAAGCAGGATAAGGATGACTGATACTGATATTCCTAATATCTTTAAATATTTCATATGTGGCTATTCAACTCTATGAGATGTTTCCAAATTTTATACATGGCGTATGTATCGAGCCCACAATATTCAAGCATATTCTTTTCTACTCCTAGACGCTCTTTATCTGATACTTCTTCCATAACTAACTTATTCCAGGTATTCATTGCTTCCGATCCATTACCAATCTCCATTTCTTTATAAGAAAGTTCTGGACATATAACTGGTAAGACCTTTTTGATAGAGGCACTACCATGGAAATCTGGATGAATATGGAGCTGTTTAGAAAAAATAGTCATAAGGTCAAACATGCGAGAGTTTAAATCATTTATAAAATCAGCACATTCGGGAATACGAATAGCTATCTTTTTATTTATATGCGATTCTTCAAAAGGTTTATACCACACGATTATATTGCCGCTTTTACCAATAGCTTTCTTTAAGGCTTCTACAAAAAGAGGACTTGGATCTTCTGTGCCGGTATAAAGAAATTCAGAATGTATTAGATCGCCATCTGGTTTATCTAATCTGTGTACTGAAAACTGAAAAGGCATGTGTTGATATGGTTTGTAACCAGAAAAACGTGGTATAGCAGGATTAAATGATTCGTAGTCAAGAAAGTAAAGGGGAAATTGCAATGTCTTAAGTTCACTCTCTATTGTTTCGTAATCAATAGAATCCTTGCCTCGCTTATGCACCTCTACTTGCTTTTGGATTTTCTTACCAAATTCAAAACCGTCAGGTATGTCTAAAATGTCGTATATTCCAGAATCAATCAGTTCATCTAGTTTCTTCTTACTTCTTCCAATAGCCGTAAGGTCATGGACGCTGTAGGATGGAACATCCTTATTGTGGATCGCAAAAGTGGTGCAATGATTGGATCTGCCTTTATTAAGACAACAACAAGGCCCTTTTGGTTCACTAGAAGAAGTAAGGATTTTGGTTAAGATTTGTATGTCCTCCTTAACTCTTGGAAGTACCTCGTCGACATAAGAAAGCACGTCTTCAATTACAAAAAGTTTGTTTAGATCAATCTCTCCAGCGCGTACATATTGTTTATTCAACCTCATAAGGTACGCCCCGGTAACCTTATGACCAATCTTACGGGCTAGGTAGACCTGAAAAGCAAGGTCGTAGAGATGGTGGTCCTTAAGTAGTTCCTTCTTGTACTTTTCTAATGCTTTTGGATCAAGCTTGTTAACTACTTCATCTCCATCATTATTAATCTCGTCCTCCTCTGATTCTGTTTTTGATGAATTAGAAGCCTTAACCTCATAAAGCTGCATCCCTTTGCTTCCAGTGTGTTTTAAAATATCTACTGCGGCGAAAAGAGTCCCATCTGAAAACGAGGCTTGAAAAATAGTACCGGAATCGCTTTTTAAAAACTCCTGAGTTTTACTTAAAGCTTCGTCACCCTTACTTTTAATAAGCACCCCCTCTGGAAATCTTAATCGAGCTGTCTCCTCGACCATATTTCCGGAATTAATCAGGTGCTTCTCGAAGTCTGACAATGGAGATGAGTGATAAAGATCAGGCTTCCACTTTTTTACCCAAGAGTTATGAGGACATTCCCTCCATAAAACATAATCTGATTTTGTAATTACCATTAAATCTTACTTATTGATCGAGTAATGTCGTCAACGATCTCACTCTTATGAGTGATCCAGTGCTGAGACCAAACCCTATAGATTTTCCAACCTAACCTTTCTAGAACATCTTGCCTAAGCCGGTCATTTACCCTAGCTGAATAAGAGGAGTGGTAAGTAGCACCATCGCATTCAATACCTAAAATGTATTGACCGTCATTTTTAGGATCAATAACCGCCAAATCGATCTTATATCCGGAAGCGCCAACCTGTCTTTCAATTTTGTATCCTCGATCCATGAGGGCTTTTTCAACATCAAGTTCAAATGGACTATCGACATCGACTGCATTATTTTGGACCAGCAGGCTAGAAACCAATACGGCAGGACCATTTTCAGCATAATCCAAGTAATGTTGGAGCATCTTGGCTCCTCTGGCAGTAGGGCCTGGCCTTATATCAGTAGCCTTTATAGAGGAGACGCAGACAATTTTTTCTTTAGCGCGAGTAAAAGCTACATTTAACCTACGATAGCCACTTCTCGCATTTATAGGACCGAAACGGTTATGCATATCGCCATTCTTATCTCTGGCATATCCAATTGAGAGGACGATGATATCTCTTTCATCACCCTGTACTGATTCGAGATTTTTAATAAAGAAAGCATCAGAGCTAGGATCATCCTCATTCAGCTTATCCCTTACTTCCGGATTTGTCTCAAGCAGATTAATAACGGCATCTCTTATAGCCAATTCTTGGCTCTTACTGAAAGCGATCACACCGATAGATTTATCCGGATAATCAGCGGCATGTTGGGCGCAGACTTCGGCAACTCTTTTAGCCTCGATATCATTTCTCCTTGTGCCGGAATATCCTTCTCTACTTACTGCTCCATCAAATACACCATCCGCCACATGCACGAATCCCACACTCTTACTTATAGTTGGATTTGGAAAAGTGATAAGACGGCCATCATAGACTTCATAATTGCAAAAAGCGATTAAGTCCTCATGTTTACTTCGGTAATGATATAAGAGTGATTCGTCTGCGTTCGGAAGCACCGTTTTAGAGGCATGGAGAATACTTTCAAAGTCCTGTTCTTCTTCGGATTCCTCGTCTCCTTCGGAAGTCACTTCAAAGAAAGAGGTAGGCGGCAATTGGTGTTCATCTCCAAATATAACAACTTGACCGGCTCGAGCAATAGCACCAAGAGCATGTTCTACTCTCATTTGAGATGCCTCGTCAAAAATAACGACATCAAAATTCATTTTCCCATAGGGAATATAAGAGCTTAGGGTCAGAGGGCTCATCATCCAACATGGTTTATAACCCTGGAGATGATCCGGGCAATTGGTAACTACTTGCCGGATAGGCTTATGCCTACGCTGGAGCTCACTTTGATGGACCAAATATCTCTCGTCAGCTTGATTGCAATGTAATTTATGGGATTTAACTATTGGTCCGACTTTCCCCATCACTCGGGCGGCATTAATCTTCAAGACTTCTCTCTCAAGCGCCTTGAAATCAGCCATGACCTTCTTGTGCTCAAGAATATTGAAGTCTCTCAAGGCCGGATTTTTCCGGTAATAATTATCTAGCCATGCGTTCCAGAGGGACTGAGCAAATAATGCACTTAGGTTGGCAATCGATTTGCCATTTATATCCTTGAGAAACCACTCATGTCCTTTGTCTCTAAAAACATGTGCATATCTTGCAAAATTCATTTGATTTTCTAATCCACCTACATCCAAATTCATTTTAGTAAGGGATTTATCCTGTTCCGAAAGATTTAATAATTCAAGATGCGCTAGACTACCTTCAGTTTCAAAGAGGCCATCAAGATTAGAAATGGAAGTTTCGTATTGCTCAAGAGGTTGTTCCCAGAGAATGCTTTTCTCGTTCAATTTTAAGAGAAGATCATTAAACAGACTTAAACTTAAGGCGGTTGATTCAGGAATAAATTTAGAAACCGCCCCAGATATCTTTTCTAGTTTCTCACCTTCCTTATTGAATCGTAAGGAGAGACCGACAATTTCCCTTAGGCTAGTTTCTGGGTGAAATAAGTCATCCAGTTCTTTTTTCGATACTGTTTTCAAGACATCCGCCAGTTGATTTATCGCAGCTATATCACTCTTCATCTCGTCGACTGTTTTTGGTTGGTTTTCTGGGAGAATCTCGACGACATTTCTGTAGTTCTGAATAATATTCTTTATTTGATTATCCAAAGATCTTCTTTTACTTTCAATCTCGTTAAAGGATAGGGAATCATTTAAGTTGAAAACCTTTAAAAAATTGTTCAACAGTTTGCTTATTGAATTCAGACTTAACGGCAAGGTCTTCAGATCTTCATTATCTAGATTAGTTTCAATAAATTTGAATAATTGAGGAGGCAGTTCTTCCTTACCTTCAAGAGTGAGCCAATCGATCAATCTAGATAAATTCGTATGCAACCCTGGAATTGAAGCATACCCAACTCCATCTTTCTTTTGAGTCCATTTCTGATTAAACTGCGACAAAAGAGCTTTAAACTTCGTGGTAAGCCTAAAACAATCTTGAACACTTAAGACAATCTTATTGAAATCAGCGAATTTCACCGGCACTTCAACTCCGCACCATGAAGCAATTACCATGCAATCCTTTTTGTATTGAGGGAAAATAAATCTAAAAAAATACTTATATTTCTCTTGAAATCTGTCGGCGATCACCAGGGCCTCTGATTCATTGAGATCAGCGAAAGTAATGGCTCTCTTTTCAAACTCGAGCTTAGCCGATTCCAATTTTTGATAAATCGCATAGAGTACCCCTATCGATTCAGCAGCAGACTTAAGTGAGCCAATGTTATTCCATGAACTAAGCTTCTTTAAGACGGAATCTAGCTCGAAAAGTGGAATATATTTCGAAAGTTCATTGATCGGTAGAGCAATTAAGTAATCTGCCTTATTTTGAGATAGGAATTTCTTAGTAAATTTTAAGGAGTCCTCAGTTGCTTTCAGTTCTATTTCCGCCTTCTCAATATCAACAATTAGGACATTGTCATTCAAGCCGTCAAAATGACTTTGGTTTGGTAAATACCATGATTCCGGTACAAGGTATTTCTTTGCTAAGGAAGAGTTTGTCTTTTCATACAATGACAACATCTTATTTAGCTTTTTTAACCCAGTAATCACATCTTCTATGGAAGTGTCAGTTCTGATTCCCAAGTTATGCAAATCTAGAGGTAAAATTGAAGTTATTTTTTCCTTGAGTTCTACTGCTTTTTTAATATCGGAGACGGAATGGATTGGTAGCAAATCAGGCTTAATCTTTATTAAAGAACTAAGATTTCTTTTAGCGTCAGACAGAGCCTGAAATACTCGCGTTGCGTAGTCGGGAGAGAAATGCTCTTTCTTTATTGACTGCCAGTAATCAACTGCATTTTCTTCCTTTTTCTTTAATATCGGAGCTATATTGGCGGTAAGAGTAATTAACTCTTGATATTCTGGAAAAGTGATGGCCTGTAGATCATTTCCCTTCCATAAGATAGGGTCGTCAGAATTAATCGACTGCATCCGAGATAATTCTCCATGTACCCAGAATACATTTCTGCCCAATGGTTCAATTATTTTTGAAAGAGTTTTTGCATAATCTTTCAATTTATTTATACTCTTTTGTCTAAGTTCCAAAGAAGAGTGAAGTGCTCTATTTTCTGAAGAGAAATTTTTAATGATGTAATTTCTATCTTCGATTATACTTTTAGCGAAACGGCTTTTGTCTGTACTGAATTGAAATAGGGGTAAGCAGAGCTTGTCCAGACCGGCATCTTTTAATCTTTTCAAGACAACCTCCAAAGCAACATGTTTTTCGCAGACTACTAATACGCTCTTACCTCTAGCAAGCAGATTAGAAACAAGATTTACGATAGTCTGGCTTTTGCCGGTACCCGGTGGACCTTGAACAACCATGCTCTGGCCCCATATGACCTTCTGGATTACTTCTAATTGACTAACGTCGGCATCCAGTATGCTGAAGTCTTCCTCCGGATCCAGAAGTCTTTCGGGGTTAGGTTCAACATCAGAAAAGTTTTTTTGAGTTAAGGAAGCCTTTTCACATAAAGAAGTAATGAAAGGATTGTCTGCTATTTCCTCCTCGTTATCCCTTAAATCCTCGTAAATCTGTTGTCCGTAGAATGAGTACTGTCCAATCTCTATATCTAAATCGATATTGTGTTTAATTTTTGAATCAGAAAAAGCCTTTTTAAACTTTGTTACAAACTTGTTAACGAGGATGGAGATATTTTCAACTTCTTCCGGAATTTCCAGGTCAGGAATTACAATGCCGTATTGCCGTTCTAGGAATAATCTCAAAATCGGATTAACGCTAATCTCTCCGCTCTCAAAGTCCTGCCTTATTACCGTCTTTTTTATCGGCTGTCTGTAGTCCTCTATCTTTATAGGAATCAGGAGTAATGGGGCATTATAATCCCATTCATCACTCGCATCGGAAGAACCTCTCCCTGTTTGTTTTTCTTTCCACTTTATCTTTCCAATTGTCAGAAAAAGAGTATTTAAGCCATGTTCTTCAAATTTTCTTTTGGCATCCAGTCTAAGCGATATAAAAGCATTGAGTAGCTTCTCTCCTTTAGGGGTCGTAATTGGAGTGAATTTCTGATTTTCATTTTTTCTGCCCCTTTTATTGTGAAATAGTGGCAATTGACTTCCATCCTCATCTTGTGCAAGAACAAGTTTGTGAAGAAATTCCATACTAAAATCTTCAGACATTCCATAATTCTCATGGAAATCTTGCAGACTCAGATCAAATGAGATTCGGCGAGCCTTCAAAGGATACTTCAGGAGACGGTTTCGTCGAGAAAGATCTACCACTTTTTCCTGGTAATCTCTTATTGTTTTGATCTTTGGATCAATAGGTGTGTCTGTGGGCTTTTTTGTCGAGGTAGTCATAATCGCTTTAACTAAACTGTTATTTTACTGGGAAATTTCGCCTGCATCTAAAGTAGTTAATACTCTAGCAAGCATTGGGTTATTTTTCTATCCGTTAGTGTTTCCCGAGATAAAAACATACTTTCAATAAATCTTTTTTCTTAAAATGTTCAGAAAGCCACTCTACGGCAAGTTTATCCGCTTCCTTCTCCTGTTCAAGCGTTCTCTCATCTCCATGTTGCCTGAAAGCATGTACTGATTCATGCGCCACAGTATAGGCAATCGTCATCTCGTCCTTTTCCCAAAGATCCGGATGTAATAAAATGAAGCCCTTAAGATCCTCTTTCTCCCGCAAACGTTCATCGCTTAAATTCAATGTCCAGCCATCAGCACTAGGACTTAAAAACGCGTACTTTTCATCAAGAAAATCTACCACTTCTGTCGGTAAAAACGTTAGGGATTTTGCTAGTTTGCCGCACTCTTCATCTGGAATCAGTTCATTTGAAAGATCCATCATTTCTTCAATGGCTCCTGCAGTATAAAATTTACTTTTCATTTTGTCTTTTATTAAAACATGAAAAACTTGTATTAGGGATGATAAGAAAATAATCCAGCCTCCTAATAATATGAAGAAGTTTACCAAATACATGTTCCATTTAAACTCGAACCCTATTTTCGCTGTCATATCAAATACTATCTGTCTCCATAACTTTTCTGTTTGTAGCGTATTACCGACTCCCCATCTGATTTCACCATCCACATGTGAGGCATTGGTCGCGGTGATAAATTCACGCGTAGATGTGGCAAGTGGGACTTTAATCATCAATTCTTTGTTATCTTGATTTAAGTTTACAAAGATATCGACGACTCCTCCTTTATCCAAAAAAGTTTGAGAATCTATCAACACACCATCGTTACCAATAATCTTACTTGTATTGCTTATATCTATGAAAGTGGGCATTGAGCCAGTTTCAATTCCTAGTAGATACAAAAAGGGAGACTTACCAATAGCGTCAATTTTATGTGGAATCACAAAAGGCGTACTTTCATTTCCCAAAACTACATTACTTAGTTCTA
The DNA here is from genome assembly GCA_964342515.1 of uncultured Candidatus Saccharibacteria bacterium. Classification (GTDB taxonomy): domain Bacteria; phylum Patescibacteriota; class Minisyncoccia; order Phycocordibacterales; family Zambryskibacteraceae; genus UBA5004. Next base: position 81,629 of record CAYFFP010000001.1, on the reverse strand, counting down.
CTATCAAAGATAATTCATTATAGTAAAAAGGCTTCCAGGATAACGGTTTCGGGAGAGCAAGTATTGCTGGAACTAAAATAATTATAAATAGGAAACCAAGCTTGATCCGGGTAGATATAAATAAGTAAATGCGCTTCATGTTGATGCTAGAGTAGTAACATCATTGAACATTATCACAATTAGCACAAAAATAGCGTAGCTGAAGCTATATTATTGACCTTGTTTACTTTTATTTTTCAGTTTTGCCTATCTTTTTGAGAGCTTCTAAATGAAGTTTTGCCCAATCTATTTTTGATGGTTTCTTGTCTTTTTTCAACCTTTCTAATACTTTTTTCTCCGCTTTTTTTAGTTTCTTTACACCTCCAACACCCTTTCCTTCATTTAGGAACGACACTAAAGAATAAGGTTCTTTAGATACCTTAAAACCATACTTTTCAGCTTCTTTTTCGTGTTCATCCGCTATTTCTTTTGGTGTTTTTTCTTGTACCACATCAAGCAACATTGCCAGTTTTCTATGTGAAAGGCTACCATCCTTCATCCTGACCATCTCCTCTGGGTGCGTTTTGTTTCTCGGATCATCTTTTCTATAGTCCAGAATATGTATCTTACGACCAAACAAATTATTCCAGTACGTCTGTGCTTCTACCCCTTTATCTCTTGGGAAATAAATTAGTTTAATCAGTAAACCTATTATTATAGTTAAAAATATGTAAAGCATATTATTTAATGAAGTAATTTATATTCTTATTATAAATCTTCGCAAAATCTGCCAGTTCTTTAGGATCTATTTTCATAATTTAGATTATACACCGTGCGCCCTCGGGAGGAATCGGACCCCCACTGCCTAGATAGAACACAGGCCGTCTATCCATTAACGTACGAGGGCATTGTGCCTTTGGGAAGAATTGGACTTCCGTCTTCGGGACTTCACTCCGCTGCTCTACCATTGAGCTACAAAGGCAAATACCAAAAAGCCACCAGGAACAACCACGAGAGAATGTGGTGTTCGTTTGGTGGCTATCTAAATCTAAAGCGTTGCATTGTGTGTTTAGTATATCAGAGTCAGTCCATGATTACTAATCAAACACCCCAGAACATTCCATAGTATCTTTCCCTTCATTGAAACAGGTGTACTCTTTAGCGAAATCTTCTGATGGCTTGTATCCCGCCTTTTCTGCTTCTTCTGGCGTATCAAAAAATATCAACTTCTTGTATCGCTCTGCGGTTACGTGGACTACATAATTTACAATATTATATTCTTTATCTGGGCTTTCTATATCTGCATAGATAACTCCATAGTCCAAATAAATCCTTTCTCCTTCTCCACCAATTAAACCCCAAGGTTTAGTATCTTCTGTATCCGTATAGACAGTATTTTTATTAGATTGTTTTACAAACCACCAGGTTGCGATGACTATAATTAGCAGGGCAATAATTATAATGCTTGTTTTAATGTGTTTATTCATAAAATATTTAATCCCAACAAATCTCAACTTTTTTTGGCGATAGTCCTTCCATAGAATTATGGTAATCGTAGCACAAAAATAGCGGCCCCGTTGCCGGAAGCCGCTATTCTGTGAAGCTTTAGTTTGCGAAGTTGGCAAATTGGGCAATTGCCTGACTCGCTTCTTCTTTTGTGAGCCCTTCAACTTCTGCCAATCGCTGCTCTCGTTCAGGATCGTCGAGATTAATTTGAATTAATTGCTTCAAATAATCGACTTGGCGGATTGTTGCCATGTTGTCGACCTCTTCCTCTTGAATCCTGTATTCTTCCCCGAGACCCTTTGGGCCAGTTACGGCCGGCGCGTCAAGCCGAAGAGAATCCCAAATTTTACAAGCGTTGTTGCACGCAGAAAGGAACGAGGCGTTGATACAAACCAGCGCGGTTCTCTCTATGCTCTTATTAATGCGTGTGAGAATGGCGTAACCATGACCCTCGGCCAGAGGCTGATTATCTTTCGCGAGCAAACATTTCACCGCTACCAACCCGGAAATGTGAGGAAAGTTCTTCAGCGCGTCCGTATCTTCGGTAAAGGTTGCCGTAAAACGATAATCTCCGCACATTCGCCTGATTTCTTTGCGAATCGGATGAGTTTCGTCCTGCGTATCCAAGGCCTTCCGGCGCATCTTTTCCGCCGGGTGAATCCGCGACGGCTGAATCGGCGAGAGGACACGGCTTTTGTAATTTGTTTTGTACATGTTGATTTTCTAAGTTAGAAGTAATAACAATTTCCCCGGCGCGATAAGAAACCAGAACTGGCGTTCCTACGCTGAAACCATTTGCTTCCAATAGCCGATTAGCTATTTTCAAGCATGGCGTATCCGTTGTCCCGGGGTTACGAACAATGGTCATGCGTTTTTTAACGATCATTGAGTTTGACGACATCGTTGCGGTGAAATAAGTTCACGACTCTTCGTATCTTCTTTACGATTTCACCTGTCTTCTTATCCTTAACCTCGATGATGACGACAGACTTAAGAGATTTAGAATTCTTAAGGGGAACAAAGCCTCGCGACAGCCAAGCTGCGAAGGACATTGCGTCTGTTCTGGAGGAAAATGAATCTGCGACCTCATCGCCGAATCTCAATCGAACTTGTTCACGAACGGCCGCTTCTGAATGTTCGCTACCCCGCCACGGACTAGTTATGATTTCTTGAACTGATCTCATAATTTTTTTAGTGAACGATAAATTAGAGCGCACTCACTACATGCGCACGAGGTTTGACTATTAATGACTTAACCTCACTTCTGTAGTTTTTAAGTCTGTTATTGAGTATTTCTGATAAGGGCACGGGGGGTGGATCGATCTAGGTACTGAATACGGCGGGCAGCGTGGAGGAGACGTACGAACACGGTTCCGCGAGACCTAAATTGAACAAATTCTGATTTTAGATTTTAGGCCTGTTAAAAAGTTGCGCCAGATTTTTTGGGAAAGGGGTGTGTTGCGAAGTTCTTTTCAGTGCGTATTATTAGGATGTTTCTACAACTGAATAGCCCGTAAGGGCAGGGCCTAAACCGACAGCATTGACTGCCGGCATGGTTCTCAAGACTCATGGAAGATACTGAACCCCACGTTCAGCGACTCTTCCATGAGCATTAACTGGAAACGGTTAATGGGCCGTAAGGCCTGCAAGCTAGCGTGGGGTTCAGTGTATCTGCGCTAGCTTATTACCGGCTAGCTTTTTGTTTAGGAAAAAATAATGCAAGAAAAATGTTTAAGATGCCAGGAAATCATTACTGATGCAGATCTTAAAATCATCTGTTTTAAATGTCGTAAGTATTTTTCTAATGAAACCAAGAAATATATGTCACTGGGAATGAAAGGGGAAGCAGAAAAACTGATTTTATCCGCACCTCTCGATGAGAGGTGGAAAAGGTCTATGCTTGAGCACTTCTATCCTGAGTTTGAACAATTTATGTGGAGACAGAAGAATGAAAAAAGGATTCAGGAAGAGTTTGAACAATTTACACGGAGAATGGAGGATAAAAAAAGGATTCAGGAAGAAACGGAGAAAACAGAGAAGGAAAACCGAGAGAGTAAAAGACAGGAAGCAATAACTAATCACCGCAGACTTCTAGATTCCTTAGGCATCCCTTATCTTGGAATCTCGCCACCCAATATGAAGAAGGAGGGGCGACATCGTAAAAGTCATTGCTGGCGATGTCACGAGCAATCACTCGATAATCTTATTGATGCGGAATGTAATGGTTGCTATTGGATTATCTGTTTTTGCGGCGGTTGTGGTTGTGGGTATCAAAAGATGATAAATGAAGGGAGTCTTGAAAAGGTTTTGAGATAAAATATGAACGAAGAAAATAAAAACCTCATACAGATTATATCTTTCTTAGCAGTATTCTTAATTGTGGGGGGTGTTTTTATTGCATCTTCATTTGATGAAGATTTTATAGATCCTTTCTTAGAGAGTCATAGGTTGTTAGTTATATTAGTAGGGAGTTGTATTATATTAGGACCGTTTGTATTACCTGAAATTTTTTCTTCGGATAGAAAGTTGGAACGTAAAATTAATAGAGAAATAAAAGAACGGGGGAAAATAGAGAGAGCAGAGTGGGCAGAAAAAATGGCGAAGGAGAAACGAGAACGCGAACAAGAAGAAAGAGAGTTAAGAGAATCAAGAGAAAAAGCAGCAAGAGAGGGGGCGGAGAGAAAAACTCAAGATTTAATACAGCAGATACGGTTAAGCCCTAGATATACGCTATGGCGGGACGGGGTAAAAGCAAAATACGGAAATATATGCCAGAAAGATATATCGCATAAAAACAGGCCGGTAGAAGTTCACCATCTCAAATCTATATACTCAATAGTGATGGAGTATAATATTACCTCAATGGAAAAAGCATTTTTATGTAAACCCCTGTGGGATCTCGAAAATGGGATTACTCTTTGCAAAGAATGTCACGACACCATGGAAAGTTCACAAAATAGACAAACTTTAATGTCAGAAAAATGAAAAAATTCTTTACTAAATCAACTACCATAGCTTTCATTCTTGGCTTGGCTGTTATGCATGGCGCCACTCGAGGATTATCTTGGATAACAAATCCATGCACAGGCGCGAATGTCGGGGTAGTGACGATTCTCGGCGAGATAGATTCAGTGGAAGATTCCGAATATTACTCAACTGCCGCGCCGGATATTGTTCAACAAATCGAAGAACTGGAAGCCAATCCGAGTATTTTGGCCATTCTTTTGGATATCGATTCAGGCGGAGGAGCGACAGAGTCAAGCGAGAGCATCATGCTGGCGCTAATAGAAGCAACGAAGCCAACGGGAGCTGTAATTCGCAATATGGGGGCCTCGGGGGCCTACTTGGCGGCCACTGGCGCCGACAGGATCTTTGCGAGCAGATTTTCAGATGTTGGCGGTATCGGCATTACCAATGACTTCGTAGACACAAGCGAGCAAGACAGGCAGGCCGGCGTTGTTTTCTACAACTTTTCCTCCGGCGTGGACAAAGGGGTCTTCAAGCCGGGCAACCATATAACCCCGGAGCAAGTAGAGGTGATTATGGAAGATGTAATGAAAAGTCATGACATTTTTGTGCGAGATGTGGCGGCAAACAGGGGCATCCCGATAGAAGAAGTGGAGAGGATCGCCACCGGCAGAGGCTATTTGGGCGAAGATGCGTTGAAATTAGGGCTTATAGACCAGATTGGAGGGTTGTCTGAGGCTAAGATATGGTTGGAGGACCAGATCGGCGAGGAACCGGCTCTGTGTTATCTGGAAGAGTGGGTTTCTGGACTTTGATAGAATTTAAGTATGACAAGACTGGTGGAATCGTATTTTTGGCTTAATACCAAGCTTCTCAAGAAAACCCTTAAGAAAGCGAGACAAAAGGATCCTGTTGAAGGAGAATATTTGAATTTCATTCACGATGGTAGATCATCGTCTCTTGATTATTCGTTGGAGTATTCTTTTAATGGGGATACTTATTTAGTAATTAATTTCGCGGAAGAGTCACAAAAAATACTTCTGGCCGAAAGAGAATTGAAGTTTGGGAGCCGGAGCTACCTTGTCTGCGGTTGCGGAAAGAAAACTAATGGGCTTTATTTGAAATTGGGTTATTTTGCTTGTAGAAGGTGCCATAAACTCAAATACGAGAGCACAACCATTAATCGCCATTCTAAACACGGCCAATTTCTGTACCAGCAGAGCCGATTGCTCAAAATTATGGCTATTAGGGAAAGCATGAACCGTATTTTCTATAGATCTCGGTATAGCAAGCGTTTTAGGCGTTATTTAGAGCTCTGTGGCCGCGTAGGGCTGACTAATGAGGTATCAAGTGCCCAAAAGCTTATGGAGGGCATAAATAACTATCAGCAACAAGTTTAGACAGATTCAGTAGATTTTTGTTATTTAAAGAGATGGAATTCGGATAATTCGGAAAGTACAGCTACACCAAGCCACCTTTGTGATTCTGGTAGTGAAAATTAGGACTAGGTGTATAATAGGCCTAAGTTAAAAAAAGTTAAGTTGCTGTTTTTGATAAAGATCTCATTAAGCCAAGGCCAAGTTAAGTTCAAAGTTAAGAATAAATCGATATACGTATATATTTCGGCGTCGGTTTAGTGCCTTTGAGAACGGCGATCTAGTCTCTGTGCCAATAGTTAAATATTCGCGGTAAGAACCTCGTTTTTACGTTGTAGGTCTTCGCGAATATTCCTACTGCGTAACAATGGGGTTTTTCGTTTGTTTTCATGACTTTACTCAATTTACTAAGAAATATCATGAAAATCACTGAAGTTGAAATAGACAAAATAAAAGCAGATACAAATCAGCCACGCCAATCTAGAAACGAAGAGAATTTAAAAGAATTAGCCCAAAGCATTGTTACTGCCGGAATCATCTATCCCATCGAGATAGATAAGAACTTTGTAATCATTACCGGAGAACGTAGGTGGAGAGCCGCGAAGATTGCCGGATTAAAAGTAGTCCCAGTTAGAATCCTTGATATTAGTGATGATGATAGATTCATCCGACAGGCGATAGAGAATATTCACCAAGAAAAGATGTCTCCCTTAGATACGGCGATGATGCTAGATAAAATAAGGAAAAAAATCTTGAGTTCGGCGGCAGAAGTCAAGAAAGGCCATGGTGGGTTCCGGCATGGTCAGCCCGGCGTAAGAGAACTCCACAAACTTCTTGGTATGCCGGAAAGTACCATCTCGGAGTACCTGGCTCTCTTGGGAGAAACTAAAGAAATGAAAGAAGCGTTAAATGATCCTGAATTTTCCAAGGCAAAAGTTCCATTAGTCAAGGAAGCTCCAGAAAAATACAGACGAGGCTTTAGAAAACTAATTGTTGAACAAAAAACTATTCCCAGGGACATAGTTTCTGAATTAGCCAAAGCTTTACGAAGAGCAGATAGATATGGGGAAACATATAATGCCGAGAAATTACTCAAACAAAATTATGAAGGACTTTCGTCGGTTGAAGCTTCAAACAGAATAAACAGAATTGTTCTGGATGAAAATGAAAGAGTAAAAGAACCGGCGAACGCAGTTAAACTTGTTTCAGAAAAAATTGTTGAGTTAATGGACTCGTTAGATAAGCATCCATTAACAAGTCTTGATAACTTCCATCGCCCGTTTATGATCAGAGATATTCAAGGTTTCGTGGCTTATCTTCAAAATTATCTTAATGGGAATCCTCAAGTAAAAAGAATAGGAACTGAGCAGGTAGTCTTACCGTCTAGTAAGAAGGTATGAATACATTAACCATGGAGCACAATACAATTTCATTGTTTGTGTACGACGAAGTCTCGGTGATGGAATCATACGGCGTAACCCCAGAAGAATGCAGAAAAACGCTTGGTCCTTTGTCTTTAGGGCGTTCCGATAAGGAAACCGGCAAAACAAGAGAGATGTCCACTCCAGACAAACTAGACGAACTCTTCAATAAGTTTATAGAGGAAAAGAAATATGTAACGCTACTTCGCCCCGCCACTTTAATTGGGTATAAAGCGTCGTATGATCTTTTCAGGAAACTCTCTTACGTCACAATCGATTTACTGACTACGGAATCGTTGACTAATTTTTTCAAGGAAATGCAAACTCGGACTAGAATTGTCGGAAAAGGAATTGAGAAAACTGGCGTTAAGTTTTCGACTGTAGCGACATATGCCATGAAGTTGAATGTGTTTTTTGAGTGGCTGGTTCAAGAGAAACATATTATTGAAAATCCAATAAAAAAACTGCCTAAATTCAAACCAACCTATGATGACAAAAGGGCCTTGCGTAAAGGGGATATCGAGCATATCAGGACAGCTATTGAAAACCATTCAACCACCTTGTTGCAGAGAAAAAGGGATCGAGCAATGCTCGCTGTGCTTCTGTTTTGTGGGATTCGAAAGAGCGAATTACTTGGCTTGAAAGTGACCGATATCAACTTGGAAAAAAGGAAATTGACAGTTAGGGGCGAAACATCAAAATCAGGACGTGATCGAATTTTGCCGATTACTAATATATTATTAGCAATGGCTTTGCAAGATTATTTAGACCAGAGGAAAAGTTATAAAACCCCGCAATTATTTGTTTCTCTAAATACCGACAAAGGAATAAGTGCTGAAGGACTGAAGCATTGGGTTAAGAGATTAGAAAGACTATCTGGAGTGAAATTCCATTTGCATAGATTTCGTCACACCTTTGCTGTAAACCTCGCCGAAAAAGGAGTCAGTCTGATAAAAATCTCAAGACTTCTTGGTCATAAAGATATAAGAATGACTCAAGTGTATCTTCGCTCATTGTCATCGGATGATTTGGAGTCGGAGATGAAAATTATGACATTTGAAAACTTGATATAGGCCTGACTATTTTGTACAATTGAGTAGAGATTATTAGTTAATTTGCAGTCTGTTGCAGCTAATTATTTCATGGACTTTCCTAGGCAGGAAACAGGTCATTGCAATAGTATGAATTTGAGGATCAGAATCACGATTTTACCCCTTAAATTAAGGATATTTCAAGAGAAATAAGGGTACTTATTTCTTTGCAATGAGGAGGTCGCCCGTTCGAATCGGGTCGGGTCCACCAAATTTTACACATCTGATTTTTCGTGGTAGTCTAAGGAAGGAAAGGAGGCCGTCATGCCGAACCTGCGGAAAGCGATGGGACGGCAGAACAAAAAGCGGTTCATAAGGAAAAGCCGGAAGACGTGCAAGTGTTGTGGGCGGCGGCGCGCGCTCTTCGTGCGGAAAGTGCGGGCCGGCCGTAACGGCAAGACGCGTCTGGGCAAGAGAGCGGTGGTCAAGACCGATAAAGACCACGTGCTTTGTCAGCAGTGCCACAGAGCGCAAGCGGATTCCCAATATAGTCAGCAACGCTATGGAGGTCAGAGATGAACAGGAGGAATCAAGGCTTCGCATCGATGGACCACGCCAAGCAGCGCGAAATCGCCAGCAAAGGCGGCAAGGCCGCCCACCGGAAGGGCGTCGCGCACGAATGGACGAGGGAGGAGGCCCGTGAGGCGGGTCGCAAAGGCGGCCGCGCCAGTCATTGCAAGCGCCGCGAAAGGATGGCGATGGAAGAGTTGACGCCGGAGCCGGACCTGTTGCCGGCGACGGTATAGCGAACACCAAGGATTCAGAGGGGTGCCAGAAATTCTGGCACCCCGTTTTTTGTTATAAAATTTCAGCCCGTCCCGCTGAAGCGGGACGGGCTGCCGCTAGGCGGCAATGCGCAGGTGCTTGATACTCCTGATTGATGGGTTCTTAATGACGACCTCCCAGCCGCGCGTCAGAGCTTCGAACTCCCTGTCCACGTGGAGACTTTTGATATCCACCACATTGAATCCAAGCATCGCTGGTTCCTTGCTCTTGGGGTTAATCCCCAGCATCCGACAACCGTCCTCATAGTCACCGCCGGAAACTTGGCAGATGACACACTGATTGAAGCTGGCGATTGGATGTTTTTTCTTAATGCGATCTCGCCAGTCCGGACCGACCATGTTCTCGAGTTCTCTCACTCCAGCCATGATCCTTCGACCCACGGGGAAAAGGATTGGTTGAGGACTTGCGATTCCAAGACCGAGCGACATCTGCGTCATGTTCGTGTCCTTTCTTGGGCACGAAGAACTGTGCCTGCTTAACTATATCAAATATAAGGTTCTTTGTTGAGAGCCATATTCAAGCAATGGTGCGCGAAATCTCGGGGACGCCAGCCGGTGGCGCGGAGAGAGTGGTGGACTAAAGAGTTTTCATGGAGCACCGGCAAGGAGTTAGTCTCCAGTATGTAAATCTTGCCGCGCGGCGTGATGACGAAATCCGAGCTTGAGTAATGCCTCTGTCCGAGCGTCTCGTGGGCCGTCTTGGCCATATCTGCGATTATTTTGTTTTCTTCAACGCTTCTCCTGCCGGAAGGCACAAGGGTATAAAGCCGCTCCCCTTTCGCCTGCTCGATTACCACACACGAGGAGACACTGCCGGAGATATACTCCTCGACCAGAACTTTCGGCGAATATTGGAAAGTATTCTTAACCGCTTCCACCAATTCTTGGAAGGTATGCGCCAGCCGGACACCCAGAGCGCGTACGCCGGTAGCGGGCTTGACGATGACCGGATGCATGAAGTTCCTGAAAACGGGAATAAGTTGTACTTCGTCGAAATTATTTTCATTCAGCATCTGCCAAGCGGGGGTAGAGAGTGAGTGACGGCGGTAGAGCTCCTTAGCAAGCTCCTTGTTGTGGGCAAACAAAGCCGAGAGCGCGCCCGGACCGACAAATGGCAATTTGAGATTTTCCAAGAGCCGCTGGACTTGCCCGTCCTCGCCGTACGGACCATGCATAGCGTTCCATGCTATATCGGCTCGGGAGAGAATCTTATGCGGTTCGTCCGCGAGACCTTGGTAATGCCACTCGCCGCCCTTGGAGATAAATACATCGAGCGGCTCATACTCGTCCGGCATTTCGTAGAGAAGCGAGAGGAGATACGCGCCGGTTTTGAGCGAATCATCATAGGCATGTGACGGTCCGCCGCGCAGTATTGCTACCCTAACTTTTGACATGTAGATATTATATCCTAAATCCTTTGCCGCGCAGTCGTCTGTGATAACCGATAGCGAAGCGATGGGCTTCTGAGTTAGCCAGAAGAATAGATTTGTGCAAAGTCGGACTTTGCATTTGCACAGTGCCTAGAATCTCTCTGGGCCTATGTCTTTCATCCTTGACCACAGAGACCACATCTATCATTTCTAGTCCGGATTCTTCTAAAACCTTTCTCGCGGCATTAATCTGCCCTTTGCCGCCATCGACGACAATAAGATTCGGGAACTTCCACTCCGGATGACCTAAGCGTCTGGAAATAATCTCCTTGAGGTTCTTGGTATCGTCTCCGCCAGCTGGCGGATTATCCGCTCTTATTTTGAATTTCCTGTATTGGCTTTTGTTCAGCTCTCCATCTTCGACGACAGTCACTACCCCGACAACATTGGTGCCGGAGATATGAGCAATGTCATAAGCTTCTATACGAAAACCTTCTTGAGAACTTCCCTCTAAATCTTTTTTAATCAAAGCAATATCTTGAATATGATCGAGGGCAAAAATTTTCTTCTTTATTTCACCAGCCCTCTCAAATTCCTGCGTTTTCGCAAAGACTTTCATCTCTTTCTCAAGAGTTTTTATAAGAGTATCTTTCTTGCCTTCGAAAAATAATTTTATATTCCTGATTTGTTTCCTGTAATCGGCCTTAGAAATCCAGCCCGCGCACGGCCCGGGACAGAGACCGATTTGGGCATTGAAACAGGGCTTGTTAATTAATTTGCATTTATCATCGCGGAAGGGAAAAATCTTTCTGACAATCTTTAAAGCTTCTTTCAGTTCCCCGCTGTGTGGGAAGGGTCCATAGTCTCCTGAACCACGCGTGACAATTACTTTAGGAAACTTCTCCTTAGTAATAGCGACATAAAGATAACTTTTATCATCTTTTTCTTTCGCGTTATAAATCGGCTGATGCTTCTTGATTTCATTGGCCTCAAGAATCAGCGCCTCCAGCACCGAATCAGTCTGAACAAAATCAACTCTATCCGCCTCCTCAAGCATCTTTACAATCCTCGGTCCGCGCGAGAGAAATATATCTTTCGAGAAATAACTTTTTACCCTATCGCAGAGAGATGTGGCTTTGCCGATATACAGCACCTCATCCCCACCCCTTCTCCTAGACGTAAGGAGAAGGGGGTCTTTTTCTTTTGCCCTCTCCTTGCCTAGGAGAGGGCTGGGTGAGGTGGATTTAAGGAAAAAGTAAACTCCCGGCCCATCCGGCAAATGATTTATTTTCATTTCTTTCTGAGAGTTTTTCTTAAATACTTCCCCGTATGCGTATCTGTGCCCGCTACTTCTTCCGGAGTGCCTTTAGCCACCAGTTCGCCTCCACCATCTCCGCCATCGGGACCGATGTCGAGGATGTAATCACAGGATTTGATGAAATCCATATTATGTTCGATGACCATTGCCGTATTGCCTTTATCGACGAGTTTTTGGAGAATCTCAATCAATTTTTTCACATCTTCGTAATGAAGTCCTATTGTCGGCTCATCTAGTAGATAAATCGTTTTCTCCAAATGCGGGCGATAGAGTTCCGAAGCAATCTTTACTCTCTGCGCTTCCCCGCCGGAGAGCGTCGTGGCGGACTGGCCAAGCGCCAAGTAGCCAAGACCCACATCATTCATGGTCTTGAGCCGGTCATAAATCGCCGGGATATCCTCAAAGAATTCCAGTGCTTCTTCTGTCGTCATCTCAAGCACCTGAAAAATATTTTTGTGCTTATACTTCACTTCCAAAGTCTCTTTCATAAACCTTTTGCCCCCGCAGACGTCACACGGCACGTAAACGGTCGGCAGGAAATGCATCTCCACCTCGATCATGCCGTTGCCTTGGCAGGTTTCGCACCGGCCGCCTTTGACATTGAAGGAGAACCTGTTCGGCTTCCAACCTCTGGCCCGCGCCTCCGCCGTCTCGGCAAATAACTCACGGATGAAAGTGAAAGCACCGGTGTAAGTGGCGGGGTTAGAACGCGGAGTACGACCAATGGGAGACTGGTCGATAAGTATCGTTCTGCCTAAGTATTCCGTCCCTTCGAATGATTGGCAGTTGTGAGTCTCCGCGCTCCGGTAGCGACGGTCCAGCCGCGCCTGCAGATTCTTGTGCAAAATTTCGTAGACGAAAGATGACTTGCCGGAGCCGGATACTCCAGTGACAGCAATAAGCCGACGCAGAGGAACATCGACATTTAAGTGCTTAATATTAAACACTTTCCCTCCGCGGATCCTTATCTCTCCTCTCTCCGCTTCGCGCCTCTCTTCCGGCACTTCAATCTTCTTCTCGCCGCGCAAATACGCTAGAGTTAAGGAATTATTTTTATTTTTCGGCGCGGTAAGCAATTCGTCTAAGTCACCGGCAATAACCACCTCTCCCCCATGCACACCCGCGCCCGGACCGATGTCTACCAGATAGTCAGAGGAGTAAATGGTCTCCTCATCGTGCTCAACAATGAGAATGGTATTGCCTAGGTCGCGCAGGTTGAGAAGCGTTTTGATGAGCCGGTCATTATCATGAGCGTGCAGTCCTATAGTTGGCTCATCGAGCACATAAAGCGCTCCGACAAGTCCCGATCCAAGCTGGCTAGCCAATCTAATGCGCTGCGCCTCCCCGCCGGAGAGCGTGTGCGCTCTGCGATCAAGCGAGAGGTACTCGATGCCGACATTGAGCATAAAAGCGAGTCGTGCTTCAATCTCTCTTGTCACTACTTTTGAAATACTTTTTTCTCTTTGAGTAAGTTTGAGTTTTTTGAAGAATTCGTCCGCGTCTTTGATGGAAAGAGCCGTCAAATCAACAATATTCTTCCCTCCTATAAGGACATTTAACGCTTCTTCCCTTAATCTCTTGCCATGGCACCTTTCGCACGGCTCGGAGCCGAAGAGATACTTGGTGCCCAAGCCGTTACACTCCGGACATGCCCCGTACGGCGAGTTAAACGAGAAGAGCCGCGGTTCTATTTCGGGGAAAGAGAAGCCGTCTCTCGGGCAGGCCCATTTGGCGGACATCAAATGTTCTTCTCCGCCAGCTGGCGGATTAGTTTTCAAAATAAGCAGGCCGTCTGATTCGTGTAAGGCTCTTTCGATGGCTTCGGAGAGTCTTTCTTCCGCGTCATCTTCGGCAAGATTGATCGAATCGACCAATACCGATATCTCATGTTTCTTGGTCTTGGTAAGGTTAATGCGTTCGCGGAGAGAATACTTTTTACCATCTACCATTACCTCGCTATATCCCTTACCTAGAAGATCGTAGAGAAGCTGGTAATACTCACCTTTTCTCCCGCGCACAACGGGTGACAATATGTCAAAGGCCGCCTTTGACATTGATGCTTTTTCCAAAATAAAATTTTTTATTTCTTCATTCGAGAGTTTTTTGATCTCATGGCCGCAGACAAGACAATGCGGCCGGCCGATGCGAGCGTATAAAATTCTCAAATAATCGTAGATCTCGGTAATAGTAGCGACTGTTGAGCGAGGATTATTGGAGCGAGACTTCTGGTCTATAGAGATAGCGGGAGAAAGTCCGATAATCTCGTCGACATCCGGCTTCTGCATCTGGCGCAGGAATTGACGCGCGTAAGAAGAGAGCGACTCAATGTATCTGCGCTGACCCTCGGCGAAGATAGTGTCGAAGGCCAAAGAGGATTTGCCCGAACCGGAGAGGCCGGTAATAGCGATTATTTTATTGCGCGGCATCTCAACCGTAATATTCTTAAGGTTGTGTGTTCTCGCGCCTTTGACGATAATCAAATCATCTTTTTTATTCATATAGAAAGGCGCCCTGCGCCTGGGCTACAGGGGTATGTCAACGGGGATATAGTATCACAGACGTGCTTCTAGTGCTTTGATCTCATCGCGGAGGATGGCGGCGGTTTCAAAATCCAAATTCTTGACCGCTTCTTCCATCTCTTTCATCTTCATTTTAATAACTTTCTTGGGAGATTTTTTGAATAACTTCTCGTCAGTTTCCAGTAAAAGATTGACCGCCTGATGATGTTCGCGTTCCAGAGTGTCGGTGATATCTTTAATCTTTTTGACAATCGTCTTGGGAGTAATACCATGCTTTTTGTTATATGCACTCTGGAGTTTCCTCCTGCGCTCCGTCTCTTCGATCGCTTTTTTCATAGAGCCAGTCATAGTGTCGGCATAGAGAATGACTCTGCCATCTATATTTCTCGCGGCGCGGCCGATGATCTGTATAAGAGAAGTCTCTGACCTTAAGAATCCTTCTTTATCTGCATCAAGAATCCCAATAAGAGTTACCTCCGGCAAGTCTAGACCTTCTCTCAAGAGATTGACTCCAACAATGCAATCAAATTCACCTTTGCGAAGCCGGGTCAAGATCTCAATGCGCTCGATAGTCTTAATATCACTATGCAAATATTCCGCGCGAATCTTCTTCTCCTTTAAAAATTCGGAGAGGTCTTCGGCCATTTTCTTAGTAAGAGTGGTGGCCATCACTCGCCCGCCTTTTGCTATTGCCTTCTCTGCTTCTTTTATAAAATCCAAGATTTGAGATTCGATGGGTTTTACTATTACCTCTGGGTCAATTAATCCCGTCGGCCTGATGACTTGTTCTACTATCTTACCGCTCACTTCCCTTTCGTATTCCGCCGGCGTGGCAGAAGTATAGATAACTTGCCCAATTTTCTTTTCGAACTCTTCGAACTTAAGCGGCCTGTTGTCGCGCGCGGAAGGCAGTCTGAAGCCGTGTTCAACAAGAGTATCCTTGCGGCTTTTATCGCCCGCGTACATTCCTCCTATCTGCGGCACGGTGACATGAGATTCATCGATAATGGTTAGAAATCCGCCGGCTGGCGGACTGGGGAAATAATCAAGGAGCGTAAATGGCGCTTCACCGGCTTTTTTACCCGTGAAGTGTCTTGAGTAATTCTCAATGCCGTTGGTGTAACCAACTTCGCGGATCATGGCTAGGTCGTATGTGGTCCTGCGTTTGAGTCGTTCAGCTTCAAGAATTTTCCCTCCTTCCTTTAATTCTTCCAACCGGTCTTCCAATTCCGATCTGATGCTCTCGAGAGCCCTCTTGTTCGCATCATCGGCAGTTATGAAGTGCTTTGCCGGGAAGAGGAAGAAAACATCTACTTCATTTATTATCGAGCGCGATACCGCGTCAATGCGCTTGATAGAAAAAACTTTCCCTCCATCTAATTCAATTCGGTAAATAATTCTCTCCGAGATTGGCATAATCTCAATGACATTACCCAGTGCGCGAAATGTTCCCGGCTTTAAATCCGCATTAGTGCGGGAATAGTGGATATCAATTAGATTTCGGATGAAATCTGCTCGCGAGACATTCTCTCCGACTTTTATTTTTAAATTTACCTTCTCGTATTCGGCCGGATCGCCTAAACCATAGATACAAGATACTGAAGCTACGATAATCACATCTTTGCGAGTCAAGAGCGCTTGGGTGGAAGCGTGGCGCAGGCGCTCTATCTCTTCGTTGATCATCGCTTCTTTCTCGATATAAGTATCGGTGACAGGAAGATACGCTTCGGGCTGGTAGTAGTCGTAATAAGAGACGAAGTAGTGCACCGCATTTTCGGGGAAAAATTCGCGGTATTCCTGCGCCAGCTGGGCGGCCAAGGTTTTGTTGTGAGCGATGACGAGAGTGGGTTTGTCTGTCTCTGCTATGACATTCGCCACGGTAAATGTCTTGCCCGAGCCGGTGACACCGAGAAGAGTTTGGTGACGAAGCCCATCCCTAATACCTTTGACCAACCCCGAGATTGCTCGGGGTTGGTCCCCTGCCGGCTTGAATCCGTTGTTAATCTTAAAAACTCCCATGACCCTCTATCTCTTCGCAATTATGCTCTTTTTATAAGTATCCAAATGTTCGAGCGCAATACCGGTGCCTTTGGCCACGCAGAAGTAGGCATCTTTGGCGAGAACCGCTTTGACACCGGTGCGGCGAAACATTAGTTCCGGGAAATTCCTAAGCTGAGAGGAGCCGCCGGTCATAATGATGCCCTTGTCGATAATATCGGAGGAGAGTTCCGGCGGAGTCTCCTGCAAAACGTCTTTGACCGCTTTGACCATCTCTCTCAATTCCTTACTAATAGCTTTCACTACTTCATTGGTTTTGATCTCAATCGTTCTCGGCAAACCTAGGATAAAATCGCGCCCTTTCACATTCATTGATAATTCCTCATCAAGCAAAGTGGCTGAGCCGACTTGGATCTTGATATCCTCGGCCATCTTGTCTCCGATGACGAGATTGAAATTTTTCTTGACGTAATCGGCGATGGCGGCGTCCAGCTTATTGCCCGCCACCTTTACCGAGGTGGAAGAAACTATGCCGCCGAGAGAAATGACCGCCACATCCGTGGTCCCGCCACCGATATCGACGATCATATGCCCCGCCGCTTCCTGTATCGGGATGCCGGCCCCGATTGCCGCAAGAACCGGCTCTTTCACCACGTAGGCGTTCTTGGCCCCCGCCTTGACCGCGGCTTCTATCACGGCGCGGCGTTCGGTACTGGTAACGCCCGCGGGCACCGATATTAATACGTCGGGCTTCCAGATGTTCCACTTGCCGAGCGCTTTGTTGATGTAATAGCGCAACATCGCTTCCGTCACGCGGTAATCCGCGATAACGCCGTCCTTCATCGGCCGGTACGCGATGATGCCTTCGGGAGTGCGGCCGATCATGGTCTTGGCTTCCGCGCCGATGGCGAGAATCTTGTTATCGGAGGAGACGGCTACTACCGATGGTTCGTTCAAGACAATTCCCTTGCCGGGGACGAAGACGAGGATGTTCGTGGTGCCCAGATCGATGCCTAATTTCTTTGCCATTAGCGGCAATGATACTATAACGTCATGCCCTATGCGAAATTGTATTTGATAGAAGCGGCGCCCATGACGGCAAGCGTCAAGACCAATCTCTCCTACTTCTCCTCGGTTAAACTCGCCAAAGGAACACTGGTCCGGATACCTTTAAGGAAAAGCAGGGTAGCGGCCGTAGTTTTAAACTCCAAGAGCATTAAGAGCGAGAGGAGTCGCATCAGGAAAGCGAACTTCCCGCTTAAAAAAATTGCCGGAAGAGATATTTTCTCCGCCGCACTGCCGGAAGCATTCCTCGACGCGGCGGCCGTCACGGCAGAATTCTACGCCGCCAGCGTCGGCTCGGCGCTCTCTCTTCTGGTACCGAAAGAATTTCTAAAGCTCAAGACTGGAACTATCAAGAAAAATAAAAAAGGGCCCGCGGAAGTCTCGCTCTTCCAGATGGAGTACGGGGAGCGCTTTGTTCAATACCGCGCCCGGGTCCGGCAGAGTTTCGCCAGGAGTCAATCAGTGCTTCTTATAGTACCGACGCATTACGATGCCGAACTTGTATACAAGGAGCTTTCGCGGGGCATCGAGGAGTTCGTTTATACAGAGAAGGATTGGGGCAAGGCCCTTTCCGATCCGCATCCCGTATTATTTATAACCACGCCTTCCGGCGTCTCCTTCTACCGGCCGGATTTGGCTGCCATCATCGTCGAGCGCGAGAACTCCCGCGCTTACCGCGCGAAGAGGAGGCCATACCTTAACTTCAAAAACTTTATAGAAATTTATGCCGGGCTTCTAGGCTTGGAATTGGTGTTGGGAGATTCGGTACTCTCGCTCCAAACGCTTTGGAGAGAAAAAAACGGCGCCTACGGAGAAAATTCGCAGATTGCGAAGCGTCTCTCCGGAGTAAAGACCGTGCTTGCGGATGGGAAGTCTCCGCCAGACGAGCGCGGCCGGTTCGAAATCTTCTCCAGAGAACTCAAGGAACTCCTGCAAAAAGCCGGTGCTGAAAAAGAGCGGATTTTCCTTTTCGGAGCGCGGAAGGGCCTTGCTCCCACCACCATCTGCGGCGATTGCGGCAGCGTTCTTGAGTGTCCTAACTGCAAAGCGCCCCTTGTCTTACATCAGAAAAAAGCAGAGCGGATTTACGTTTGCCATGCCTGCGGTAGACGTGAGTCGAGTAATACCACTTGCGGCTACTGCAAAAGTTGGCGGCTGGTGCCTCTTGGCATCGGCACGGACGAGATCGCGAGGCAGGTACAAGCTGTTGCTCCAGACAAGAGAGTCGCGATCATAGACAGTGAACATAAGAAGGTTCCAAAAGATTGGGACATTCTGGTCGGGACAGAGCAAGCTTTCTTTTACCTTGAATCGATTCCATATGCCGGAATAGTTTCTTTAGACGCGCTTTTCTCCATACCGGACTTCGGGATAAACGAGCGGATTTTCTACCTTGTAAGCCACCTGCGCGAGTTGACTAAAACAGAATTAGTCATCCAAACGAGAAATATCGGCAAGCAGATACTTTTTTTGGCGGCAACCGGCAATATCACGGATTTCTACCAGAACGAGATCGCCGAAAGGCTCGCTCTGTCTTATCCGCCGTTCTCGATTTTTATCAAGATTGAGGGAGCAGGTTTGCCCAAGGATAAGTTTGCGAGGTGGCAGCCGGATGTGCTGAAAGATTCTCTAATAATAAGAATGCCAAGGGAGCAGTGGCCGGACAGAGAGCTTCTGGGCGAACTTTTATTGCTGCCGCCGCAATTTAATATTAAAGTGGACCCAGAAAGCATTTTATGAAGAAACTATTAGTAGACAAAGAGAGTCCAGTTTTGAGGCAAACTGCCGAGGCAGTGCCTCTCGAAGATATTGGTTCTAAAAAAATAAGAGACATTGTCGCTAAGATGAAGAGGGCTTTACATGCCGAAAAGGACGGGGTGGCTATTGCCGCGCCGCAAATCGGCGCTAGCCTCCGGATTTTTATGGTAAAGAGAGAAAGTGCTGACCTAGTCTTCATCAATCCGGAAATCGTCAAAACTTCCAAGAAGAAGAGGAAGATGGAGGAGGGCTGTCTGTCCGTAAGATGGCTTTACGGAGAAGTGCTCCGCCATGAGAAAGTGACGATAAAAGCTTATAACGATGCCGGTAAGTCGGTTACCATTGGCGCCTCCGGCCTCCTTGCCCAGATAATACAGCACGAGATAGACCACTTAAACGGCATACTCTTTACCGATAAAGCGAAGAATGTGAGGAATCTCCCCCCAGCCGCTTCGTTCGTCTTCTTCGGTAGCCTGCCTGCCGGCAGGCAAGGTTCTAAATTCTCGGAATTTGTACTGGAAGAGTTGGAAAGTGCCGGGTTTTCTCCCGTTCTGAAAGTTACCGACGCGAAAGCACCCCTCCCCAAATTTCCAAAAGATATTGATTTCGGCATAGTCGCGTCGTTCGGGAAAATCTTGCCTAAAGAATATTTAGAAATTCCAAGACGCGGATTTCTTAACGCGCATCCGTCGTTGTTGCCTGAGTTGCGGGGCTCTTCCCCTATTCAAAATTTAATCCTAGAGAACAAGCAGCCCGGTGTCACTATCATAAAAATGGACGAGAAAATGGACCACGGACCAATACTGGCGCAAGAAAAGGTTTTTATAGAGCCATGGCCGGACCATTACGCGAAAGTGGAAGAGAAATTGGCCCGCGCCGGTGGCAGACTTCTGGCAAAAATCCTCCCGAATTTGCCGACACCTACTCCTCAAGACGACTCATTAGCTACTTATTGCAAATTGGTGAAGAAGGAGGATGGGCTTCTTGATTTGAATGATGATGCGGAAAAGAATTTAAGAAAGGTCCTCGCTTACAGTAGATGGCCCGGCGCTTATTTCTTTTTCAAAAATAAAATGGGTAAAGAACTAAGAATCGCAGTAAATGATGCCAAAATCGAAGATGGGAAATTTGTACCTACCAGAGTTACTCCTGCGGGAAAACGAGAGATGAATTGGCGGGACTTTCTGCGAGGTAACTAGCCTCTAGGCGATTCTCCAATCGCGCCAAGAAAAAGAGGATTATTGCCGACACCAATCCTCCGGCTAGAACCGAGGCGGTAACCCACATGTTCGCTTTCTGTCTCCAGTAAAAATCCATTATGGTCTTTTCTTAAATATTCTAAACCCTTTCATCATATTTTTCACCATCTCCGCTCCGCGGCGGGCAAGTGTGGCGCGCTTATCCTTACCCTGTAGAGTGTTTCTGATGAGTTCATCCTTGGCCAAGTCTATGGCGGCGTAGAGGTCCGCCTGTTCCGAGTCGGCATAGACATCGAGCCCCGCCCCGATGACATGTACCTCGGCGCGGAAAATCTCCCCCGTCTTGTGGTGACGGGTGATGCGCCCCACCTCTACGTGCGCCACCGCGTCGGGACTTTGTTGAAAATATTTCTCAAGAGCGGAAATTTTCTTATTAACGTAATCGGAGATGGCTGGAGTAAGCGTGATATTAGTCGCCTTGATGTTGATTTTCATAAACTTATTATAACAAATTTGTCTAATCCCCTCTTTTTGGTATCATTTCCCAATATTCCGCGATAGCTCAGTCGGCAGAGCGCCTCGCTGTTAACGAGGATGTCGCAGGTTCGATCCCTGCTCGCGGAGCCCCGAAAATATGGCTTTGTTGAGCCACTAAACTTTGCAACCTAAATAGAGTTCGGAACTTATTAACATATTTTCATTGATTTTTAACTTACGATTAGGTATAGTCAAAGTGTGTCTGTGGGCGCAAGCCCCGTTCAGCTAATAAATTAAGCTGAAGGCAGACACTCGAGAGAGCCCCTGTTTATCAGGGGCTTTGTCGTTATTCTTCAGCAATATTTGGAGTAGCTAAATATAAATACGAGTCACCATCTTTCAATTTCACTGTTGGCATTACACTCCAAAAAATTATACTTCCGTTACCAACTCTACGCAAAATAATCTTGATTCTTATCGGTTTTTCACTTTTTGTGATAGCAACTATTCCCCAATATTCAATTTCTTTCATTTCTTTAGCGCCATCAGAAAATCTCTTTTGACCCACTGGTTCCATTGTGCGTCTATACTCTTGAATTGTCCCGGCTTTCTTTAAGATATGTGGAATTGCGGGTAAAAGACTGAATTTCAGAAGTTGCTCTTGCTTTGGCCGTTCGCGTTCCGCAGAAAACTGGAGGTGATGAAATCCATCAGCATTAAAAGTGATATCGGTCTCAAAATAAGGACATTTAACCTTATCTATAGTTTTATAGAAATCTTCCGCTTTTTGCTTTTCGCGTTTATATCTAGATAAAAAGCCCATAATAATGGAGATATCTTACACCATTTTTGTTATACTTCCCATATGAAAACAGTTGAAAAGAAAGTATGGTCTGAATACTTTCAAGAAATTCTAGATGGCAAAAAGACTTTTGAGTTAAGACTGAATGATTTTGACATAGACGAAGGAGACACCTTAGTTTTGAAAGAGTGGAATCCATACACAAAGGCCTACACAGGAAGAGAATTAGAAAGAAAGGTTGGATATGTAGGAAAGTGGAAGATAGATGATTTAACTAAATTCTGGCCTAAAGAAGATATAGATAAGAAAGGGTTGCAGGTAATCTCACTGAAATAATGAGGCTGATTTCGCTAAATACTTGGGGCGGAAGAGCTGGAAAGGATAATCTCTTGGATTTTTTTCGTAAGCACAAGGATATTGATGTTTTCTGCCTTCAAGAAATCTGGGAAGGTGGAGATGATGAAGCCCCTAAATGGGGAGAAGGGATAGATACAAGAATGCTTACTAATATCGGGAATATATTAACGGAGCATTCAATATTCTTTCGCCCACATTATCACGATTGGTATGGTCTAGCTATGTTTGTTAAGAAAGACCTCAATGCTCTTGAAGAGGGAGACATTTTTGTTCATAAAGATGTAGGCTGGGTGCATCAAGAATTTCATGCTAATCATGCCAGAAATCTTCAATATACAACCATAGAGACACCCAAAGGCCCTAGGACAATTCTAAATTTTCATGGTTTGTGGAACGGTGGTCCTAAAGAAGATACCGAAGAGAGGTTAATTCAATCAGACAGGATTGCCAAGTTCTTAAAAGGAATTTCACACCACCATGTGCTTATGGGCGACTTCAACCTACTTCCAGAAACTAAGAGTTTGAAAATGTTGGAAGATTTAGGTATGAGAAATCTTATTAAAGAATTTGGTATTACCTCAACGAGGTCTAGCCACTACACAAAATCAGTTCGTTTTGCTGACTATACTCTAGTCAGTAAAGATATAAAGGTTAATGATTTCCAGGTATTACCAGATGAAGTTTCTGACCATTTAGCCATGTACTTAGATTTTAATTAAATTTATTAACCCACTAAACTCAAGCTCCCGTGCTATATTTTTCCAATTCAGAGTTCTTAACGTATCCAACCACGGGAGCCCTGAAAATATGGCTTCGTTAAGCCGCTAATTTTTATAACCAAAAATAGGGTTCAGAACTTATTAACATATTTCATTGATTTTTAATTTGAAACATGTATATTAATAAGCACTAACAGCACCACCTCTGCCTTCACGGGCAGAGGTGGTTTGTTTTATGTTAAAGTCTAGTTATGTTATTCGGCAAAGAAAAAGTCGTAGTTTATATAGATGGAGGCAATACTTATAGAAAACTTAAGGAGTTGGGTATACCTAAACAAGATAAGAGATTTGATTACTCCGCTTTCGTTAGTCATCTAGTTGGAGAAAGAGAGCTTATATCAAAGAGATACTATGTTGGTATTGTAAAAAATCACGATAACTCTAAGAAGAGTGAGGAAATGGTCAAAAGCCAGCAAAAATTTCTAAGTGGTTTAGAAAACGAAGGATTTGTTATAAAACGTGGACGTATTATGTATGACGGAAAAAGAATTAGGGAAAAGGGTGTGGATGTTAAATTATCTGTAGATCTGGTTATCGGTGCTGTGGATAATTTATACGATACAGCCATTATAGTGAGTTCTGATACCGATTTGATACCAGCAATTCAATATGTGCGAAATGGTAAAAATAAACAGGTAGAATACATAGGTTTCGCAACCAACCCTTCTATCGGATTAATAAAATCCTCAAAATCAAGGCTATTTGCAGAGTCAGATTTAATACCGTTTCAAGTAGATAAATTGTAGAACTAATAATTGATGATTATTTAGCTGAAGTTTATGGAAAAAGCAGAAATTATAGTTATAGGTGCTGGGGCAACAGGTTTAATGGTGGCAAGAGAACTAGCTAAAGCCGGGAAAAAAGTAATAATTCTTGAAGCCATAGATAGGGTGGGAGGAAGAATTTTCCCTCTTGACGAAGAAGAGTTTGGTTATCCGGCGCAAGGTGGAGCAGAATTCATTCACGGAGAGGCACCATTAACCAAGTCATTACTTCGTGAAGCTGGTTTGAATTATGTTTCCATGCCTGAAGACGGAGAAATGTGGTCTTTCGATGGTAACGAATTGAAGAAGGCTTATTTATTTACTGAAGACCCTGAATTTATAAAATATAGAGAAATAATAAACGAAAGATTAAATGAGCTGGTAGATGACATTCCTATTTCAACCTTCTTAGAAAAATACTTTTCTGATGAAAAATATAGCAGGCTTGTGAATGTGATAAATAATATGGTGAAAGGGTTTGACGCCGCTGATCCCCATAAAATAAGCACTTTTTCTCTTAAAGAAGAGTGGCTTGGGCAAACTGAATGGAAACAAGGAAGGATAAAAGAGGGATATGGGCCAATGATTAATTTCCTAGTTTCAGAATGTAAAAAATATAGCGTAGAACTATTAACTAATAAGGAGGTAAAATCTGTAAAAATAGATAACGATACTATAAATGTATTATGCACAGACGGCAATTTATATAATGGACAACGAGTCATTGTTACCGTGGCTTTACCAATTATTAAAAATATAAAATTCAGTCCTACTATTCATGAGAAAATTGAAGCGATTGATAAAATAGGTTTCGGTCAAGTTATTAAAATTCTTATTAAATTTAAGGACCAATGGTGGACAAGCAACAGTCAACATAAAAATATTAACAAGATGGTATTTATGCTTTGCAACGGTAAAGTAAATGCGTGGTGGACACAATACCCAGAACAATATCCAGTTCTGACAGGGTGGATCGCGGGGCCAGAGGCAGAAAAATTAAAGCACGAATCCGAGAAAGAGATTTTTAACCTATGTCTTTCTTCGTTGTCTGACATCTGGAAAGCAGATAAAGACTTTATTAAAGAAAAAGTGGTAACTTATCAAGTTGTAAACTGGCCAGCCGACCCTTTTACCAAAGGTGCATATAGTTATAGTATGGCTAATTCAGAGAAAGCATACGCTAAATTGAGAGAACCTGTTGAAAATAAGATCTTCTTTGCTGGTGAAGCTCTTTATAAAGAAACAGAGACGGCAACTGTCGAAGGAGCACTGGCTAGTGGATTAGAAGTGGCAAGACAAATAATACATTTTTAATAAACCGCTAAACTCTAATTCCCGTGCTATATTGGACCAATTCAGAGTTCTTAACGTATTCAACCACGGGAGCATTTAAGGCCTTAATAGAACCTAATCGATATAAAAATATTTCTTCAACTCTTCTTGAGAGACAAATCTGCTGGCCTGATTGAATATCGCCTTTGTCGTGCCTTTCGGAAGATTCTTTTCGTTGGGAATAGTCAGAACTTGTTTTTGGACAGAGGTCTGCCTTGAGAGTTTGACATGACTACCTCTTTGACCAACAACTTGAAAGCCGAAATTCTTGAGTGCAGAGATAATGTCCTCTGAACTCAAAGTCTTCAGCTTAGGCATATTGCGACAACTCGAAATTCACTAAAATAGAAGGTTTCTGGGAGAAATCAAAATCTTTGATGTTTTCGTCCTCAAGATGCAGAGAAACTGCTTCCTCGATATTCTTCACAAGACTATCCAAATCTTTGGCTTGGGTAACAATAGCCAAATCCACCCCTTCGGCAATGTAGGCATCCTTGTCTCGAGTAATCTTAAACTGGGCAATAGTTTTCATATGTGTATAGACGTATATTAGCACGATTTATGCGATTTCTCAATTACCCTAAAAATAATGTCGGGCCTGCCCCGTACCAAACTCTGCTTTGGTTCGGGGTTGCATATATTCTTTGCTAAAGAACAGGGGTATATCAATGCTATACTTGGGGAGCAGATAACTATGAAAAATGCTCTTCTTATTGTTGGTATTATCGTTATTCTCTTCGGAGGAAGTATTTGGTGGTCTAAGAGCTTGCAGAAGAGTGACCCAGAAATTATTTCAAGAAATGGTCTTCATTGGCATCCCGTACTAACTATCTATGTTAAGAATGAGAAACAAGCTATTCCTGCGAACATTGGCATAGGCCCTCAATACTCGTCTTTACCAATGGGAATGGCGCCCGTTCATACTCACGATGATGCGGCAAATGGTGTGGTTCACTTAGAGTTTAGCAGTATTGTTCGTAAAGACGATATTAGGCTTGAACAGCTATTTAAGAGTTGGGGTAAAGATATGAACTCCTTCGGCTCTAACCTAAGAATGGTCGTTAATGGCTTTGATAATACCGAACTTGGAAATTATGAGATGAAGGATGGCGATAAGATTGAATTAAGATATGAATAAATACACTTGTCCAATGCATCCGGAGATAACACAGGGTGGCCCGGGTCAATGCCCGAGGTGCGGTATGGCGCTTGCACTCAAGAACGAAGCGCCAAAAAGAGTCCACGAGACAGAAGATCGAGGATTGGGCTTGCTGACATGGAGAAATTACGTACCCCTAATCGTGATTATTTCTCTCTTACTGCTGGTGTCGGCGGTTTTGAGTGTCGCTGACTACTCACGAGGTGGGTTCAATGTAGAGAACTCGATCATCTACTTTATGATCGGGTTTTTCATAGTTTTTGCCGGCTTTAAATTGATGGACCTTAAAGGTTTTGCCGAAGGATACTCGACGTATGACCTGCTGGCGCAAAAATGGTTTGGTTACGGCTACGCGTATCCGTTCATAGAGTTGGGGTTTGGTCTTGCCATGCTTCTAGGTTTCCACGACCCCTCTCTTCTTTGGGCAGAGGTTGTCGTAATGACTTTTAGCGGCATAGGAGTTGCTGTTAAATTGGCCAGAGGCGAGGAGTTTCAATGCGCATGCCTCGGCACTTTCCTCAAGGTTCCTCTTACAAAAATAACTATCATCGAGGATTTTGGGATGGCGGCACTCGCGCTTATACTGCTGTATTAACTTCTTGACATCTGCTGCTGATGGGATAGCATTTAGTAATATTATTATATCTATATGAAAAAACTAACTATAAGCATTGGAACAGTCTTAAGTCTTCTTTTAGCAGTGGTGGTCGCAGCCGCTCCTCCTCTTGAGACCGCCACTCTTGATACTCCTGGGACCACAAGAACCTTACTTCTCCCTCCTGCTGCGGATAATTCCAATGTAATATCCTTAGGAACTGCGGTTGATCCTGGAACAGGCAAGGTAGTTGAGGGCTTGGCGATTATTCACCGAAAAGATAATGCAATAAAACCCGGTGGTGCCAGACCCAGTAATACCGCCTGCTACACCTATTTGGCCAAAGGTGCCAAATGGAAGAATGTTGAACCATGGCTGGTAAACCCTTCAAATATTGACGGTTTAGCTAATGCTACTGTCTTTAATCTTTTAAGTGGCGGGGTTTCCAAGTGGGAAGATGCAACAGATGGAAATGTTACCAATGGAGCGGGAATAGATGTTCTGGGAGTAGGCACCATAACTTCTGCCACACTTTCTGCTGATACCTTGTCTCTTGATAATCAAAACGAAGTCTACTTTGCTGATATTGTAAATTCAAATACCATTGCGGTCACCATTGTCTGGGGGATATTTGGCGGACCAATCTCGGGCAGACAACTGGTTGAATGGGATCAGGTGTATGATGATGTAACCTTTGACTGGTCAGCAGAAGGTGCGGGCGTAGCCGGCAAAATGGATTTTGACAACATCGCGACCCATGAAAATGGTCATGCCGCCGGGATGGGACATCCTTCGGATTCCTGCACCGAGGAAACGATGTATCGCTTCTCACCAACCGCCGAGATCCAGAAGCGCGACCTTAACCCGGGCGACATAACTGGCGTAAACGCGCTCTACTAAAACTCTATTGTTTGTGTAATATGTTTTATTAGACAGATGGGAGGAGCGTATATTTTCCCCCGTTGAAATTCCGCCGGAGTACAAAGAGGCGTTCTTGCACGCCTTCGCGTGAGATTTATAAAGTCTGGTAGAATAAGGTGCATATGACTAAAGAAAAAATAATTGGGGTTGCGGTCTTTTTATTAAGAGTGGCGGCCGGGCTTCTATTCCTCCAGCACGGAGGGATGAAACTTCTGGGCTGGTTCGGCGGCATGCCCGGCGGAGAACTTCCGACTCTTATGATGGTAGCTGGCATCTTAGAGCTTGTTGGAGGAACCGCTATTCTTCTTGGTTTATTCGTAAGACCGGTGGCTTTCATCCTCGCGGGCGAAATGGCGGTGGCATACTTTACAGCCCACTTCAGCATGGAGACGTTCTTCCCGATCCAGAACGGCGGCGAGCCGGCGGCGCTCTTCGCCTTTATTTTCCTCTTCTTCGCGGCTTACGGCGCGGGTATTTGGAGTGTTGATAAATCTTTCAGGAAGACTTATTAACATTAATCCACAGATTATCCACGCAGTTTCGAACAATTTTGATTTGACATTTTACATTGGTTTAAGAAAATGTAGTTAGGTCAGCTTTGTCCCCCGAGCTTTGCTTCGGTTGGATAACAAGAGGACTTCCATAACTTAAATATAAGGTCTCAAACCAGTGAGAGTTATGAGCCTCACACGGAGACCAAATTAGAATATAAGCGGAACACACCTCTTACACGAGTTGGCCGCTCCAAGCAAAAATCCCGTTTAGACGGGATTTTTGCTATTAAGGTATAATACCCTCATGTCAAAATTGGATACCGCGCCGTACAAAGGAGTACAGGACTTTTATCCTGAAGATATGAAGATTCAGAACTATATCTTCGATACTTGGCGCAAGGTGGCCGAGCAATTTGGTTACGAAGAATACAGCGCTTCCCCGCTCGAACCTACGGAAATCTATACAGAAAAGTCCGGTAACGAGATAGTCAACCAGCAAACTTTCACCTTCACCGACCGCGGCGGTCGAAGCGTCACTCTTCGGCCAGAAATGACCCCCACTCTCGCTCGCATGGTCGCGGCGCGCCGCAAGTCGCTCAAATTTCCACTGCGCTGGTACTCTATCCCGAATCTCTTCCGCTATGAGCGCCCGCAGCGCGGCAGAAGGCGCGAACACTATCAGTTTAACGCGGATTTATTAGGGCTTTCTGATATAGAAGCAGACAAAGAAATTCTAAAACTCGCTTATGCCGTGATGAAAGAGTTCGGAGTAAAAGATGAGGATTTCGAAATCAGGATGAACAATGCTGGTATCGATACTTTCAAAGATACCGCGCTCAATATCGTCTCTGACCCGACACTTGCCAGAGGCCAGACTTACTATACCGGCATGGTCTTCGAAATTTTCGACACCAACAAAGAAAATCCGCGCGCCATAGCCGGAGGCGGAAGGTACGATAATTTGCTTGAGCTATTTGGCGTCGAGCCTGTGCCGGCCGTGGGCTTTGCCATGGGAGATATCGCCCTTAGAGACTTTCTTGAGACCCACAAGTTAGGACCCTATGCGTAAAATAGTATTTGATATCGAGACCAGGAACTTTCTTCGGGACGTTTTGAGCATCGACTTGGCTCTGGTGGGCATTTACGATTCGAGTACCGATACTTATTCGACATATTTAGAAGAAGAGCTGGGTAAGCTCTGGCCGGTGCTTGAACGCGCCGACATGATTATCGGATTTTATTCGGAGCACTTCGATATTCCAATACTCAACAAGTATTATCCGGGCGACCTGACGAAGATCAAGCATCTGGATATTCTCAAGGAAATTAAGAAAAGTTACGGCCGCGGCATGAAGCTCGACCAGTTGGCGGAAGGCACTCTGGGCAAACATAAATCCGGCCACGGCTCCGACGCTCTCAAGTGGTGGCAAGCCGGCGAGATAGAGAAAATCAGAAGCTATTGCATCGATGATGTTAAACTCACCAAAGAACTCTACGATTACGCTCGCGCCAATAATAAATTAATCTTCAAAGAAGGTGGTCAGCTCAAGGAGATCAAACTCGACACGAGTGAATGGGAGAAACCGAACGAAAACAAAATGACTTTCTCTCTCCCCTTCTAACTTGCGGCATGTGATACAATATTTTACCATGGAAGAACAGAATAAATTCTTAGTGCCTCTGGCGATAGTAGTGGCCGGAGCGCTTGTGGCGGGAGCAGTTTATTTCGGGGGAGCGAAACAACCGACAACCGACAACCGACAACCGACAACGAGTGGCGTTGATGTGAAGCCGGTAAGTGACGCTGACCACATCCGCGGCAGCCGCTCCGCCGAACTTATCATCATTGAATACTCCGACACCGAATGTCCGTTCTGCAAAACTTTCCATAGTACTATGAAAGAAATTCTATCATCTTACGGAGGACGGGTTGCCTGGGTCTACCGCCATTTCCCCATCCAGCAACTCCATGCCAAAGCCATCAAGGAAGCGGAGGCCACGGAATGCGCGGCGGAGCTCGGCGGTAACATGGCCTTCTGGAATTATCTTGATGAGATTTTCGAAAGAACAAATTCCAACGACTCTCTGCCGGAAACGGAGCTGTCGAAAATCGCGGGCGATATAGGACTTGATGTAGAAAGTTTCAACTCTTGTCTCAACAGCGGCCGATACAACCAAAAAATCGAGGAGAGTATCGCCGAAGCGGTTAAAGCCGGCGCTCGGGGTACTCCCCATTCAATAATTGTCTCCCAAGACGGCGAAAAAGTGGTGATAAACGGCGCAGAACCTATCGCAAGCGTGAGACAGAAGATCGACTCCTTGCTTAAGTGACTTTTCCCGATAAATATTTATAGATTGCATACATCGCGTACGTATCAAGAGCGCAGTACTTACGCAAATCCTCCATAATTTTTTCTTTCTTCTCCGCGTTAAGATTCTTCAGCACCGTTTCCATCCAAATCCTCTGCGCGTCCGCCCCGCCGGATATTTCGAGCGCCTTATAGCTTAGTTCCGGCAGAAGCACCGGTAAAACCGCTTTGATAGAAGCCCTGCCGAAGAAGTCCTTATCCACGAACCATCCTTTGGAAAACGGTATCATCAAATCTACCATCCGATCATTGATATTATTTAGAATTTTTTCGTATTCTGGATACATCTTGGCCATCTCGCTGTTCCTGCCTTTTTCAAACGTCATAAACCAAGATATAACGGAGCCTTTACCCTCAAAATCTTCTTTAATATGCTTCAATAATTCCGGCACCGGGTCGGAATTCTCCGTGTGAAGATATTCTTTGTGAATTAGTTCCGCTCCCTGGCTCGGCAAGATATGTAAAGAATATTGGAATGGAATTTGTTGATACGGCCTGTATCCGTCGAAGGCTGGAATAACACCCATGGCTGTCTCATAGTCGAAGAAGTGTATTGGATACTCCAATTTATCTAAGAAATTTTTTATTTCTTCCTTATCAATCTTCTGTTCGCCGGATTTCATGGCTTCTATCTGACGTCTTTGCCGCTCATTTAATCGTTCGTCCAGAGGAACATCATGGAGCGCTTCGATGCCGTTATCTTCAAGCCATTCGACTAAATCGGGCTTAAGACCAGCCAGTTTGTAAATGTGATATTGGGGCAATTCGCCATTAATCACCTGATAGATATCGAGCCACTCACCCATCTCACCGCCTGTCAGATGTCGCGGTGACAGGTTGGGCATGGGACCAGAGAGAACCTTAAAGGCTTTCTCGATATTCTCTAGAGTTTCGGGAATAGCTTCACGCACCTTTTCCGTCACATCCTCTTTTTTGCTTATACCGGACGGATCTATCTCTCCTTTCCTCAGGTACTCTTTATTTACATAAAGCACATGCGCATCGCGAACCTTAAAGCCGGATTTTTCGATAACTAAAGTTTGGAAAGCGAGGTCTGGTATATGCTCTGGCTTTACGGAAGTGGACGATTTGATTTCATAAAGGTCAAAGGTCTTCTCCCCCACCCTCTCGAGAACGTCAAAAGTGGATGTAATATTTTCTACTTCTAAACGGCCTTGCAAAATTACTTTCGTTTCCTTCTTAATTTCTCCGAGAGTCGTTTCGGGCAGAGCGTAATACATGGTGCCGGAGAAGACATTCCCATCTTTTTTATATCCAAGTTTAACCGCTCCGCCAGCTGGCGGAAGGAAAATTTTCTCCGCGTAGCTTTCGAAGAGTGCGCCCTCGTCGAAGCGCAGTTGCAGAGTCTTGTCCGGTTCCGGGAGCTTATTTTTATCGTGCTTCTTGAGCCACAGCCACGCCGGATGCTTCAAAAACATCATGAATTCTGACTTGGAAATTACTGGTTTTGCTTTAAATTCAGGCATAATTAACGACTAAACCCCCTTCGGTGTATTACTTAGGATATTCTAACCTATACGAGGGGTTAGTGGCCTAAGCGGATCCTCACCTCCGGGGGTTCGTGTCGGTTTATTAAACAATTTAATTTTATCACTATCTCAATTTATGTCAATTATTTTTTCGTGCTGGCGGATTTTATTTGCCCAATAATTTCAGAAATTCTTTTAGCGAAGACCGGATAGCAAGCTCATGCAGTAATAAAGACTGGCCCAGTTTTACGCGCTAACTTGCCGCGAGCAAACACTCGTCGATTGTCATCTATCACAACCTTCCCGTTATCCATAGCGTCTTCACACAAGAGATTAATAAGATCAGCTGCCATTTCCTTTGCTTCTGCCAAAGTGTAGCCCTGGGTCATGGCTTTATCGAAGCTTGGCACCTCAACAAGATAAAACTTATCTCGTTTATCCTGCCAAATAAACGCTCGGAAGAGACCATATTTTGTCCTTATGGAATAAGTTTTCTTCATATATCTATGATAACGCAATTGGAGAGAAATTAATACCCTCTCAATCTGTCAATCTTCTCATGCTGGCGGATTTTTTCGTGCGCTTTGGCTTCGATTTGGCGGATGCGCTCGCGGGTGACGCCGAAGACTTTGCCTACTTCTTCGAGCGTATGAGTATAGCCGTCAAGCAGGCCGTGGCGCATTTCGAGAATCTTCCGCTCCTTCGGCGGAAGGTCGTTTAAGATTTCTTTCACTTGGTCCGAGATTATCCGGCGCGATGAGTCTTGATCCGGAGAGAGAATTTTGTCATCGGCCAGAAAGTCTCCGAGCTTGCTTTTATCATCATCGGCGTCCCCTACCGGCGTCTCGAGCGAAACGGTCGCTTGGTCGATCTTTTCTATCTGATAAATCTTCTCAACGTCCAAGTTCATCTCCATGGCAATCTCCTCCGGCAGGGGCTCGCGGCCCAAGTCCTGCGTCAAGCGTCGGACCACCTGTTTGTACTTGGCGATAGTTTCAACCATATGCACCGGCACGCGGATAGTCCTCGACTGGTCGGCCAGCGCTCTGGTAATGGCTTGACGGATCCACCAAGTGGCATAAGTCGAGAATTTGAATCCTTTTGTCCAATCAAACTTCTCCACCGCTTTATGCAGTCCCAGATTACCCTCCTGTATTAGATCAAGCAGCGTTAAGTCCGGACTTCTGTTGGCATACTTCTTGGCAATAGAAACTACCAGACGCAAATTGGCCTTCATCAGGAGGTTTTTGGCGTCTTCATCGCCCGCCTCAATACGCTTGGCGAGCTCCTTTTCCATGGCGCCGGCAATGAGCGGATACTGGCCGATCTCCCGCAAGTACATTTGGATGGAGTCATAAGAAGAGCTGTCGCGCGAGTAAGCGTACTTCTTGTCCTCTATCTCCGGGAGTTCCAGAAGCCCTCCGCCCTCGAGAATATCGATGCCCGAGCCGTGAAGTTTCTCGTACATTTCGTCAAGAAAGATAATGTCATTCTCGATAGTCGGGAACTCGCGCAAAATCTCGTCGTAAGTGACGAAGCCGCGCTCCTTGCCGCGGACAATAAGCCGCTCCATCCTAAGCGTCTGTTCTAATTTGCGCTTGCCGACCTTTTTCGGTCTGGCTTTTATTTTTTTTACCTTTTTGACCCGCTTTTTGGCCGGTTTCTTGATTTTCCTATGCTTTTGTTTTTTATTTTTTTTCACGAACAAATGTTTATTTTACAATGCCTCGCGCTTTATGTCATCTCTTTCACGAGTAAGCGTATGGATTCTCTCCAACACTCCATCATCGCCCTCTCTTAACCTAAACCGCAGAACTTCTATTTTTGCGTCAAGCTCATCTATTTTCATAAGTCTCTCAAGTTCTTCCTTCTGGGCAAGGAGTGCTTTATCGAGAGGATTCTCTTTGAGAAATTCGCCGACTTCCTTATATTCGTCGGCTCTCGAGCGCCTCTCTATGCGCCCAGAGGCATCTTCCGTATCCTCTTTTTTAGACGAAACTCCGGCCAATTTAACTCTTTTCAAATCCTCCCAAATGACCTCCTCTTTAATCCCCGCGCGCTTGGCGATAAGCGAAGTGAAGTGAGATCTCTCGATTGAACTTTGAAGAAGCGCCGCGAGGGGTAAGAGTTTTTTCTCGATAAGCTTACCGGCCTTTCTTTTATCTTTCTCTTCTTCAAGAATTCTATCCAAGAAATGCTCAATGGCGGGCTTTGAAGAACGCAGGATTTCTTTCCATTTATCGCCGCTTCCGGAAACAATTGAGGCCGGATCTTCTCCGTCCGGAAGCTTGGCCACCTTTACTTCAAGACCAAGCGAGAGAGCGAGTTCCGCGGATTTCTCCGCCGCAAGCTCTCCCGCTTTGTCGCCGTCGAAGGCAAGAATAATTCTTTTGGAAAGGCGGCTAAGCCTTTCCAAATGCCCCCGCGTAAAAGCGGTGCCGCTCGAGGCGACCGTATTCTCCACCCCCGCTTGATGAGAGAGCAGCAGGTCTATCTGCCCCTCGACTAATACGGCGTAATTCTTCTTCCTGATTTTCTCCTTGGCCTTATCCAATCCATATAAGACTTCGCTCTTGGTGAAGAGCGCCGTCTCGGGAGTATTAAGGTACTTGGGCATGGCATCTTTGCCTAAGGCCCTGCCGGAGAAAGCGATAATACCGCCGGAAGAATCGGAGAGCGGGAAGATGATGCGGTCGCGGAAGACGTCATACGGCTCCTTTCCTTCCGCGGGCTTGACCAATCCGGCTTTCAATAAGACATCTTTGCCGTAACCAAGCTCTACAAGATGAGAGTAAAGAGCTCTCCACTCTGCCGGAGCGTAACCGAGTCGCCAAGCCTCGATTATTTCTTTCATCAAGCCGCGTTTCAGCAGATATTTTTTCGCCGCCTCATTTTTCTCCAACTCATTTTCAAAGAACTCGGTTGCCACTTCCAACACCTCGCGGATTTTATCCTTCTCGCTTTTTACTCCCTTCGACTCCCTGTAAGTTTCAAGCTCGACTCCCGCTTTGTCCGCAAGCATTTTGAGCGCTTCGCGGAACTCGAGCCCCTCAAACTCCTCGATGAAGGTGAAGATGTCGCCCTTAGCCCCGCAGCCGAAGCAGTAATATGTCTGCCTCGAGGGCGAGACGAAGAAGGAAGGGGTCTTCTCGTTATGGAAGGGGCAACGCGCCTTAAGACTTGTTCCCGCCTTCTCGAGCTTGACGTAATTCCCTACGACTTCGGCTATGTCTAGCCGCTCTTTGACTGTTTGAGCATTGCCTCGCATATGAGCTTCTCCTTGTATCCTCCCTTAAAGCCCGTGCCGGCAGGGATCAGCCGTCCGATGATGACATTCTCTTTAAGACCGACCAGCTCATCCTTGACGCCTTTAATGGCGGCTTGGATCAAGACTCTTGGCGTATGCTGGAAGGAAGCCGCCGATAGGAATGACGCCCTCGACAGCGAGACTTCGGTAATACCCATAATGGCGACATCGCTTTTAGCTTCCTCTCCGCCGCTTTCCTTTAACTTGTTATTAATCTCGGTCAATTCCGAAACTTCAACGACATCGCCGCGAGTAAACTTCGAATTACCCGGATCTTTAATCTTTCTCCTGCTAAACATCTGGCGGACGATAAGCTCGATGTGCTTGTGGGCGACGGCGGCGCCTTGAAGCTCGTAAAGCTTGGAGACTTCGTGAATAATATAATTCTCCGTCTTTTCTCTGCCGGCGTAGCGGAAGAGTTCGTCAAGGTCCGCCGAACCGTCAGTCAAGATATCGCCCTTCTTTACTCCTTGCCCGATATGTATGAGCGAGGCACGAGAGGCGGGTACTGTATATTCATTATCCAACTTTTTGCCTTTAACCTCGCCCGCCTCAGGCGCCACTACGATAATTCTGTCGTGACCAACCACTTTGATTTCCGTCACGACCCCGTCCAAGTGGCTGACTATAGCCGGAATCTTGGGTTTCCTCTTCTCGAAGATTTCCTCCACGCGCGGCAGTCCGGCGGTAATGTCGCCCGAGGCGGCCGCCACGCCTCCGGCGTGGAAGGTGCGCATGGTAAGCTGGGTGCCCGGCTCGCCGATGGCCTGCGCGGCCACAGTACCGACGGCCTCGCCCAGCTCGACTACTTTATTGTTGCCAAGGTCGGTGCCGTAGCATTTGACACAGAGTCCTTGAGTGGATCTGCAGCCCAAGGGAGAGCGGACATTAACGGCTTCGACTGCCGATTTATCTATCAGAGCGGCGTCGGCCGGAGTGATGAAATGCCATTTTTTGAAGAGAACTTGTCCACTATTGTCGAGAAGATCAGCCGCCAAAAAGCGCCCTTTAATATTTTTCGACAGCGGAATCTCTATGCCCGAGGCGGCCTTTTTGTGGATGAGGATGCCTTCTTTCGCGCCGCAATCATCTTCGGTAATAATTTCATCCTGCGCCACGTCGAAGAGGCGGCGGGTAAGGTAGCCCGCTTTGGCGGTGTTAAGAGCCGTGTCCGTCAAACCCTTCCTCGAGCCGTGGGTGGTGATGAAATATTCGAGCGGGGTGAGGCCTTCTTTATAGTTTGAAGTAATCGGGAATTCGAGAGTCTCGCCGGAAACATCCACAATAATACCCTTCATGCCCGCCATCTGGTTCAGGTTGCCGAACGAGCCGCGGGCTTCGGAATGAATAATGTCGTAAATAGGATTGGTCGTTTCTAGCGCTCCCGGCATTATTTTTTCTATTTCTAATTTTACGCCCTGCCAAATCTCGACGGAGCGGACGATGCGTTCGCTCTCTGAGAGAAGGCCCTCTTGATATTGATTGAATATTTGCGTGACTTGCTGGCGGCCCTTTTCAATCAATGCGTCTTTGCCTTTAGGAATCTTTACGTCTCCCAAGCTCCAAGTAATACCGGAATAGGTAGCGTAGCGGAAACCGAAAGATTTAATTTTATCGATGATTGCCGGAATGTTTTCTATTCCATATTTTTCCAAGAGGTCGTCGATCAATTCTGACATTTTCTTGCGCCCAACCTCCCTATTGATATAAGGATAATCCTTGGGCAATACTGAATTGAAGAGCAACCTGCCAACCGTAGTTTCGAAGACCTTCCCATCGAATTGCTTGTAGCGCTCCGTCTCTGAAGGAAGCACATGGACCTTGGCGCGCATATCGACGACATCGAAGTCGAAGGCCAATATGGCGCTATTTGGCGAAGAGAAATATTTGCCCTCCCCTTTGGCATTAGGCTTGAGGCGAGTCATCCAGTAAGTGCCGAGCACAACGTCTTGTCTCGGAGAAACTATCGGCTCGCCGTTGCCGGGCTTCAAGATATTTTTGTCCGCGGCCATGATAAGGCGCGCCTCGGCTTGCGCTTCCTCCGAGAGTGGCACATGCACGGCCATCATGTCGCCGTCGAAGTCGGCGTTGAAGGCGGTGCAGACCAAGGGGTGAAGCTGGATGGCATTGCCCTCGATAAGCACCGGCTGGAAGGCTTGGATACCGAGTCGGTGGAGCGTCGGGGCGCGGTTTAAGAGCACGTATTTGCCGGAGATTTCTTCCTCAAGGATGGCCCAGACTTCCGGCACGGCGTCCTCGATAAGGCGCTTGGCGCCGGGGATGTTGAAGGCAAGCTCACGCTTCAAAAGCTCGCTGATGATAAAGGGTTTGAAGAGTTCCAAGGCCATGTGTTTGGGCAGGCCGCACTGGTGGAGCTTCAATTCCGGACCGACGACGATAACGGAGCGGCCGGAATAGTCGACGCGCTTGCCCAAAAGATTCTGGCGGAAGAGGCCGCGCTTGCCCTTGAGGTTATCGGAGAGAGATTTCAGCGGCCTTCTCAACGCCTGACTGCCGGAGGCGCCGCCGTGGCGGATGGTATTGTCGATGAGAGCGTCTACGGCTTCTTGTAAAATTCTTTTCTCGTTCCGGAGGATGACATCCGGAGCATTGATTTCCTTAAGTTTCTTTAACCGGTTATTCCTGTTGATGACGCGGCGATACAAATCGTTGACATCGGAGGTGGCGTAACGGCCGCCGTCGAGTGGAACCATCGGGCGGATGGCGGGCGGAATAACCGGCACGCGGATGAGGAACATCCATTCGGGACGGGTGCCGGCATTAATCATCCACTGTAGGGTTGAGAGGCGCTTATTGATGCGGGGGATTTCAGTGGACGGCGCCTTCTCAAGCTCCGCCGTAAGCTTCTCCTTCAACTTATGCATGTCGGTGTCTTTAAGGATATTGTAGACCGCTTCGGCCCCGATGCCGGCTTCAAAAATTGTCGGATATTTAAGAGAAGCGCGGTGATACTCGACTTCATTTAAGACTTTGCCCGGCACCAGCGCTTCGATGTCCTTCTTAGTGGCAAGGGCCAACTCTTTGAGAGCGGCTTTGCTCTTCTCGTCCTGAAGACCTTTAATCTTGTTCTTGAACTCGGAGTCCAAGTCCTTAAGCACCTTCTCCTTCTCGGAAATCTCTACCGAAGTGATGATATAACCGGCAAAGTAGACAACCTTCTCCAAGTCGACGACCGGAATGCCCATGATGAGAGAAATCCTCGAGGGCACGTTTTTCAAAAACCAGATGTGGGCGACGGGACTGGCGAGCTCTATGTGGCCCATCCGTTCGCGCCTCACGATGGAGCGGGTAATCTCGACGCCGCATTTCTCGCAAACAATGCCCTTGTAGCGGACGCCTCGGTACTTGCCGCAGTAGCACTCGAAATCTTTGTCTGGTCCGAAGATTTTCTCGTCGAAGAGACCGTTTCTTTCGCTTCGCTGCGTCCGGTAGTTGATAGTCTCGGGCTTGGTCACTTCGCCGTAGGACCATTCTTTGATGCGCTCGGGACTGGCCAACTTAATGGAGATGGCTTCGAAATCCTTATTTCCCGGAGCGGTTCTGTAATTACTGATCATATTTTTATTAATATTATCCGGCTTGCCCTTTTCCAGTTCTATATCAAGCGAGAGGCCGCGCAAGTTGTTCAGGAGCACGTTAAAGGACGCGGGCAGATTGGGTTCCGGAATTTTGTCGCCCTTGACAATGGCGTCGAAGGCGGCCGACCTGCCGAGAATGTCATCGGACTTGATGGTAAGCATCTCTCGCAGAGTATGTCCCGCGCCGTGGCCCAAGAGCGCCCACACCTCCATCTCGCCGAAGCGCTGGCCGCCGTTTTGCGCCTTGCCTCCGAGCGGCTGTTGGGTAATAAGCGAGTACGGGCCGATGGAGCGCATGTGGATCTTGTCCTCGACCATGTGGTGAAGCTTCAGTATATACATGCAGCCGATGGCAATATCCTGATCAAACGGCTCACCGGTGCGCCCGTCGTAAAGCTTAACCTTGCCGTTCTCCGGAATGCCTGCCTTGACCAATTCCTCCTTAATCTCT
Source organism: uncultured Candidatus Saccharibacteria bacterium (assembly GCA_964342515.1). Lineage (GTDB taxonomy): Bacteria > Patescibacteriota > Minisyncoccia > Phycocordibacterales > Zambryskibacteraceae > UBA5004. The sequence continues at coordinate 42,381 of CAYFFP010000001.1, read as the reverse complement.
TCCTCCGAGGCGCCGGCAAACGGCGGCACTATCGCTTGGTAGTTTAAAGCATTGGCAGCCAAACCCAGATGCATTTCAAGAATCTGTCCCAAGTTCATGCGGGAAGGCACCCCGAGAGGAGTGAGAAGGACGTCAATCGGAGTGCCGTCTGCCATGTAGGGCATGTCCTCGACCGGCAGGATTCGAGAAATCACTCCTTTATTGCCGTGCCGTCCCGCCAGCTTGTCTCCGACGCTCACGTTTCTTAACTGCGCGACCTGAATGTGGATCCTCTTCAAAATTCCGGAATCAAGCTTGTCGCCCTTCTCGCGGGAGAAAACTTGCACCGAGATAACGCGGCCGCGCTTGCCCCCCTCCATGCGCTTGGAGGTGTCTTTGACATCTCTGGCCTTCTCGCCGAACAGCGACCTTAAGAGCCGCTCTTCGGGAGTAAGCTGGCTCTCGCCTTTGGGAGTAATTTTGCCGACCAAGATATCTCCCGGACGCACTTCGGCGCCGACGCGGATGATGCCGTCTTCGGCAAGATTTTTTAATTTGGACTCACCGACATTCGGGATATCGCAGGTAGTCATCTCGGGACCAAGCTTGGTATCGCGCACGGCCACCTCGAACTCTTCGATATGGACATTGGCGAATTTACTCTTCTCCAGCAGGCGCTCGGAGATGATGATGGCGTCTTCGTAGTTGGCGCCGGACCATGACATAAAGGCGACTAAAACATTTTGTCCCACTGCCATCTGGCCGCTCTCGGAAGAAGAGGTGTCGGCCAAGACGCTCCCCTTCTTTACCTTCGCCCCAAGTTCTACCGAAGGACGCTGGTGGTGGACGGTAAAGCCGTTAGTCATCGAGAAATTAACCAGCGGGAATTCGTGAACCTTATCTTTATTATCCCTGACTTTGATGAGTTTGGCGTCGACCTCGTCGACCTTCCCGTCGACCGGAGAGAAGAGCACTCTGCCGGTATCGCGGATAGCCGTCTCTTCCACGCCGGTGGCCACCAGCGGCACTTCCGGCAAAATGCAGGGAGTGGCTTGCTTTTGCATGTTAGAACCCATGAGCGCTCGATTGGCGTCGTCGTGGTTTAAGAACGGAATCATCGAGGTGGCGACCGAGAAGGCCTGATTGGTGGCGACATCAATAAAGTTTACGAGAGAGCTCGGCACGGTAGTCGGAGTGCCCTTGTGTCTTACTTCGACTACGCTCGGTACAAGCACGTCGTCTTTGACTTCAGTGGCGGCGTGGGCGATGTTGAAGCTCTCCTCCTCCAAGGCATTTAAATATTTAATCTCGCCGGTAATCTTGCCGTTTTCCACCACGGCATAGGGAGTCTCTATCATGCCGAAGTCATTGACGCGCGCGTAGCAGGATTGGCGCAAGATGAGACCGATGTTCGGGCCTTCCGGAGTCTGGATGGGACAAAGACGACCGTAGTGGGAAGGATGCACGTCGCGCACTTCGTAGCCGGCGCGAGCGCGATTCAATCCGCCGGGGCCTAAGGCCGAGACGGTGCGCAGATGCTCGAGCTCTTCCAAGGCGTTTATCTGCTGCATGAACTGCGAGAGCTGGTTGGTGGTGAAGAACTCTTTGATCCTCGCCTGCAAGGGCTTGGGGGAAATAAATTGCACCGGCAAGGTGACGTCGGTATCGATGGTCGACATCCGGTTCTGGATGTTTCTCTTGATCTGGGCCATGCCCTTCCTGATATTCATCTGGAAAAGTTCGCCCACGAAGCGCACCCGTCTTGAGCCCAAGTGGTCGATGTCGTCGGCTAGAGCGTCCGGGGTGGTGTTAAGCTTCACGATGTGGGAGATGATTAATACGAGGTCGTCAAGCGAAAGAGTGCGCCGCTCGATCTCCGAACCCTTGACCTTCAGACCGAAGCGGTTATTGAAGCGGAAGCGGCCCACGCGCGAGAGGTCGTAGCGTTCCTTGTCGAAGATCAGCTTGACGAACTCGCGGGCATTCTCGGCGGAGGCCAAATCGCCGTCGCGCAACCTTCGATGGATCTCGATAGCCGCCTCATCGGCCGAGATAGTGTGGTCTTTGGCAAGGGTTTTATCGATATAGAGCTTCGCTTGGGGCATTGGCGCGAAAAGGGCGTGAATTTTGTCGTTCCCGATGGCGCCGAAAGACCTTAAAAGGGTGGTGACGGGGAACTTCCTCTTCCTGTCGATGCGCACGTAAATAGTGCCGTCGAAGTCGGTCTCCATCTCGATCCACGCCCCGCGGCCGGGGATGATTTTCGCCCCGAAAGTCTTCTTGCCCTTAATCTCCTGTCCGGTAAAGGAGACTCCGGTGGAACGGGCCAGCTGCGGCACGATGACGCGCTCGATGCCGGAGATGATAAAGGTGCCGTGGGAAGTCATCAGCGGCAAGTCGGCCATGAAGATTTCCTGCTCCTTCTCCGACTTCTGGATATGATTCTTCAGGCGGACGCGCACCTTAAGAGACGCCTCGTAAGAGAGCTTTCTTTCCTTCGCCTGAAACTCGCCGATTTTCGGCTCGGCCAATTCGAAACCGACGAAGTCGAGCTGGAACTTCTTCTCCGAGAAGTCCTTGATGGAAGAGAATTCCTCGAAGACTTCCTTCAAGCCACGCTCGATAAGCCATTTGAAAGACTCGACCTGAGAAACAACAAGGTTAGGCATCTTCGCGAGCGGTTCGCGAAAGCGGCCGAAGTACTTTTTTTGCATTAAAAAATAAGAAAAATTAAGTTACCTAACTTCGGCCGCCTTAACTCAATCAGAACCTGCCGGCAATGCAGTATTTGACAAGGCCCCATGATACCCCAACCCCCAAAATCTTGTCAAGAGCTGAAAAGTTAGTTAAGGTGGACTCAGACAAGTTCAAGATTGGAGTGTCACATGATTCACCTTTCGAACGGCCACACTTTCGAGTACATGATAGCAAGCGGAGCGATGGGCTTCGACGGGCGCGGGTGGTTCTGGGAGCGTCCGCTGGTCGCTCTCGGACTCATGAAGTTGGAGCTTTTCACCATTGTCCTGCGTACTCTCACCTGTGAACCTCGATTGTATCCCGTAAGCAATCTCTCATGGATTCGCCCATGGACATGGTTGCCGTGGAGTCCGTACTCATGCGTGCGATTCCTCCCAAACGGCGGAGCAGTCAACAAGGTTGGACTCTACAATCATGGAATCGAATACTGGTACGACAATATCGCGCCAACCATCGACTTCAAGAAAAACAAGATCGTTGTTTCGGTCTTCGGCACACGCCACGAATTGATACAAATGGCTGAAAGGCTCGATTACCTCGACGATATAGTCGGGATCGAGGTCAATGTATCATGTCCGAACACAGGCCACGCCATGGACGTGGCTAACGAGGTCATTGATAGCGTTCGACTTGTCAGTCAAGCCACCGAACATCCGGTCATTGTCAAAGTCTCTGTCGACCAAGACTACCTAGCAATTTCCAAAGGGCTGGGTTTATGCGCCGAAGCAATTTCACTCAACAGCGTACCATGGAAAATAGCTTTCCCAAGCCCATGGCACAGATCTCCGATGGCGGAGGTCGGTAAACTTGGTTCTGGCGACGGCGGGGTGTCTGGTAAGCCAGCCCAGAAGGAGAACTGGAAAGCAGTTGAAGTACTTGCCTGTCAAGGGCCTATCCCGGTTATCGGACCGAGTGTCATGGAATATGATGATCTCGCAAGAGTTCGTGCACTCGGGGCACAAGCGGTGAGTTTCGGAGCGATCCACCTCCGCACGCCGTGGATGTCGACGCAGATCGTAGCTCGGGAAGAGTACGAGCGTGAGCTTTTGAGAAGGCCTGCGTAGCACAAGGGCCTGCACGCTCTAGCGTGCAGGCCCTTTTTTATTTCCTGCCCTTCTTCCACTCTTCAATCTTGGCGCGGTGGCCGGAGAGGAGAATTTTTGGGACGCGGTAGGATTTGTTCTTATATTTGAAAACTTCGGGGCGGGTATAGACCTCGGACGTTGACACCCTGCGCTCTTCTAAAGAATCAATATTTCCAAGCACCCCGGGAACTTGACGGGAAATGGCATCCATAATAATCATCGCTGGAAGTTCTCCGCCCGTGAGCACGAATGGTCCAACGGAAATCTCATCCATTTTGAATATTTTCTTCACTCTCGCATCTATACCCTCGTATCTCCCACAAACAATAATTATATCTTTGTATTTTTTGCTGATCTTATTCGCGTACTGATTAGTCAGTTGTTTCCCTCTCGGATTCAAGAAAATAATTTTTACATTCTTTCTTTTACCCTTCGCTTTCTCTATCGCTCGAATGACAGGAAGCGCTTCTATAACTAACCCCGGTCCTCCGCCATATGGCGGTCTGTCCACTCTCTTCCACTTATTCTTCACGAAATCACGAGGATTGTAGATTGAGACCTTGAGCTTCTTATCCTCTATAGCGCGCTTAAGAATTGATTCTCCGAGATAGGAATCAAATGATTTAGGAAATAGCGTAACTATGTGAAAATGCACTATTCGAGATTAAGATCATCCAACGCTTCGTCGAGATTTTTGGAAGCAACTACGGAGTCGGTGGTGCGGCGGCCGTAGCCCTCGGGGGGCTCGTTGATTTTGAGATTGATGCGGGCGTTATTCTTCATGCCGACCACCCTAAGTAGAATGCGGATGGCCTTGGCGGTATTGCCGGAGCGGCCGATGACCTTGCCCATGTCTTCGCGATTGACGTCAAGAGTCATGAGCACGCCCATTTCATCTACCGTTCTCTTGATCTTGACATCTTCGGGATGATTCACCAGCGCTTTTACCACGTATTCCAGAAACTGGACATCGTCTATCATAGTCGTATTCGTTAAGGATTAACTGGATTTTCTGCTTCGCCCACCGTAGCATTTTGCGTAGGCTGGGTCGCTTCCATCTTACCACCAACATCGATTTTCTTTCCCCTGATAACGCCTTTCTTAATAAGGAGGTTATTGACAGAGGCCGTGGGGAGAGCGCCTAAAGAGAGCCAGTATCTGACGCGCTCGGCCTTGAGAGCTTCCGTGGTCTTCCTTGGGTCGTAAGAGCCGAGCACTTCGGCAAACCTACCTGACTTGGTTGAGTTTTTAGAATCAGTCAAAACAAGCCGAAACGACGGCTCGTGTTTCCTCCCCACCCTTTGAAGTCTAATCCTTAACATGCTTGGCTAGATTAACAAGAATTTATGTTTAAGTAAAGATACAAAATAAGAAAGCTATAGCTTTTTTATTTTGGGTTAATGAATTAGAAAAGATGTCTAAACAAAAACACCCCGCCAAACCGACGCCGGTTGGCGGGGGTTTGTGCGGGGTGCGGTGTTATAGATTGTACTCCATCAGGCAGAACCGTCCGATCCTGCCCTTGAAGGTCTCGAGGCAACCCAGTCCTTCACAGAACTTGGCCGCCGCGTCAATCATCGGGCTCGGATTACCCATGAGGAAATCGAGGCCGAGATGGGTGATATTGCTTTCCGTGATCTCGTTGCCGGCGCCGTCGACAATACGGATGCGAGCGCGAAGACTTTTCTTGTCGAGAGATACCTCGGCGACCATCGGATTCATCTCTCCGATTGGCATACGGACGACGAGGTCCGCGTGCCGGATGAGGTTCATTTGAGCCGAACTTTTCCAGGCATCGTCGATTGCGCTCCGCAGGAAGTTCCCGATGCGACGGAGCTTATCACTCTTTTCATCGAACTCCTTGAGGCTGTCAAGAAGCTTGTCGAACCGACGATCGCTCTTCTGTGTATTCATACTCACTCCTCACTCCACGGCTGGAGGCCCTGTCGGGACGGATAATTGCAGTGTAGGCCCTGCAATCAGTTTGTGAAAAGAACTTTTGCCTACTTTTTCATCTTATCACATTTAATATTAAGAGTCAATAGTTCGTGGATACTCGGTGTCCGCATGGAATTACCCTTATTTATAGGCCTTTTTCCGCCTCAATTGCAATTTAATTTCTTTTTATCAAATTTCCTGGCTTCAGTACTTTTAGTCCGTGTTTCAAAGCGTATTCAGACACTTTCTTTGCCATAAATTCATTATCAAGAGTAACGAGAAATTTCGCGGATACCAGCGCACTAACCAATATTGGAGCATCTTTCTTAGATATTATTTTGGCCGTCTTAACCACTTCTTTTTTGGAGGGATAACTAAGTACTTCCATCTCAGCAATGCCCAGAAGCAGGAAGAGTTTGTTTTGCAGGTTCGAGTGGCCGCGAAATTTTCCTTGTAACAATTCTTCGAGCTCCGCCAAAACGTATTGATTGGTTATAAACCGAAATTTATCGCGCAATACGGTCAAGAAGATAGTAGGAGCCGCCAGAACTTGATAGAAGCGCCGCGACGATAACGCTGGAGTCAACAAAAACCTTCGGTTTATCCATAAACCTTTTTGTAGGTTTTCATCCTCGCCTTCTTGAGAAACGGCCTGACTTTCTTCCAACCAGCATAATCAATGCCAAAATCCGGCTTCTCTACTGCCGTTCTTTTCAGAAATTTGACCTCTGCCTCAATGGCAGCAATTCTGTCTTTCAGCTTGGTTTTATTCATACGGGCATTATAACGAATTTGGGTTCAATTTCCAACTTATAGATTCTTCTCGGCTTCAAGGAATTCGTCTAAATTTCCGTCCAAAACTTTTTCGACATCATGAGTTTCGACATTGGTTCTGTGGTCTTTGACCATTTTGTAAGGATGCAAAACATACGAGCGGATTTGGTTGCCCCATTCTATCTGGGTGGTTTTGGAAATATACATTCCCTTCTCCTTCGCCAAACGCTCGTCTTCGCGGAGTTTGTAGAGTTTTGCCTCAAGCATTCTTAACGCTTTCTCTTTATTCTGCAACTGACTGCGTTCTGATTCTACATGCACAGAGAGATTGGTCGGGATATGCACCAAACGCACGGCGGTCTCGCGCTTATTGACATTCTGTCCGCCCGGGCCGGAAGATTTTGAGAGTTCGATTTTAATCTCTTCTGGTGGAATTTTTATTTCTTCTACTTTCTCAAACTTCGGAATCACTTCTACCATAGAAAAACTGGTGTGCCTTTTCTCATTGGCATTAAAGGGGGAGACTCTCACTAAGCGATGCACGCCGGATTCGTTTTTTAAAGTTCCGTAAATGTTCTTCCCCTCAATATCGAGAGTAATGTTTCTGTACCCGCCGTGGTCGTTCTCGTTTTTATGCACCACACTATAACTCCAGCCCTTTTTGTCGAAAAGTTTCAGATACATTTCGAGAAGTATGCGTGAGAAGTCCTCCGCATCATCCCCGCCCGCCCCGGAGAAGATGGTCATGACCGCTCCACCCTTATCATACTTCCCCACTCCCTCTAGTTTGTCTTTAAGCGCTTGAAGCTCGCGCACGCCCGCTTGCGCCGCCTCTTTGTCAGCCCAAAATTCCGCAGTAGCCATCTGCGTCTCCAGCGCCTCTATTTTCTTTTTTAATTCCTCCGGTGAAGCCATGAGCCACCTCGGAGAGTCGAACTCCGGACCTACGCGTTACGAATGCGTCGCTCTACCAACTGAGCTAAGGTGGCAATATCTTTCATTAAGAATATAGCAGGAATCAGAGCCAAAACCAAAATTATCTGAACGACAGAATTCGTATTTGAAAAAGCGATGGTGAAATATCTGACAAAATCCTGCGAATTGGACATATTAGATAATACACTCGGAATAGAAACAAAGATGGACAAAAGTAATACGAAAATGACAAATGCAAAAGACTCCGCGACAAATGGACTCCTTAATTTACGCGACAGATATATGAGATAGACGCCGAACATTATTTTGTTTTTCATGGTTAATATCTTCATGACAATTCTATGGCAATATTCTTAAATCGTTTTTTGGCGCGGTGAAGCCCCGATTTTACCGCGGAGAGCGAGACTTGCTCTATGTCCGCTATTTCCTTATAAGTTTTATCTTCGAGAAAGTACAGAGACAAGAGTCGAGAGAATTTGGCCGGCAAGCGAGCAAGGGTTGAGTGCACTAGAGAGAATTCTTCGTTTCCTATCGCGGAATCCGCGCTGCCGAACTCATCTAAGTCTCCAAGTCGCGCCCGTTTCTTGGCTAGATAGCTGTAGCAGGTATTGATGAGAATCTTATAGGCCCAAGAGTTGAAGCCGGCATTCGGGCGCTCGGCAAACTTGACCCCATGCTTATAAATTTTGAGGAAGGTATCTTGCACGGCGTCTTCCGCGTCTTCCTTAGAGCGGAGAATATAAGTGGCTTTTCTCAAGAAAGCTTGCTCATAGCGCTCCACCAGCATACCGAACATCCATGGGTACTTAAGAGATTCCTTAAGAATTTGGGTGTCCGATTGTAGATGTGGCGTGCTCATGGTAAGGGCATGGAACCCCGCCTTTGGCGGGATTCCATTATTGTCTCATAATATCGACCCTTGCACTTATTACAACTCTTAGAAATGACAAAAGGTTGCATCTTGAGCCGGAGGGGAGAATCGGACTCCCGACTTTTACCTTACCATGGTAACGTTCTACCACTGAACTACTCCGGCAAATAGAAAATAACGGCTTTAATCTTATAGAAATTTATGTCCTTTTGCAAAACGAAGCGCGGGCTAAGGCGCTGGAAGAAATGAAGAAAGATTTTGATAGCTGGAATAAACGCAAGAAGGAAATAGATGGGCTTGAAGATTACTTGCCTCTTTACCATGAAAGACAGATTCGTTGGTGCAGATTAGGAGTAAATGTCGGCTTTGAACAGGACGGAACAGGCAAGGGATTCTCTAGGCCAGTTTTAATTATGAAAGGGTTAAGCCGAAATGTTTGTGTTATTGTTCCTCTTACAACCACAATTAAGGATAATAAATACTACATGCCCGTTGGTATTGTAGATGGTAAAAAAGCCGCCGCTATCATTTCACAAATTCGGTTGATTGATACGAAGCGTCTATACAAACAAATCAGCACCTTAGATAAAGATACTTTCGCCAAAATACAAAAAGCCATCAAAGATTTACTCTTTTGACGGCTTTTTGTTTCTCCCGACTTTGTCCCTGCAAAGCAGGGCCGGCCCGAAGGCATTTGTATATATAGACTATCAGATAGGCATTTTCTGTCAACTCAGATAGTAAATAATGCTAGAACCAGAATTACTTATCATTATCAACAAATCCTTCGTAAATAGCCAGAACAATAAACGGACTTAATCCCATCCAGAGTAGCAGCTCTTCAAATGGAAATCTTAATCCAAATAGCTCTACCCAACCAATATACTGACTGGTTCCTAGAAATTGCCATTGCCCAAGTTTTAAAGCTGTAAGTTCATGTGCAAGAAAAACCAAAAAGAAGAATGCCCCTGTTTTTAAAAATTTTGGTATCAAATTAGGTCGTTTCGAGAACACATACCAAATAGGTATTATTGCTGGAGTAAGAATTAAGGAGTAAGCATAATTAATCGCCAGCCTAGAATGGTCTACCACAGCAACCCATAAAACAAGGGTGGCAGAAATTAAAATTGGTACAGCAATATACCTAAATCTTTTTGATAACTTATCTCGTCTATCTTTTTCATAAAAATGCTCATAAAAAGCAAGAATAAATAAAGCCCATAGAAAGAACCAGATTATTTCATCTACTGGCCAGAAACCAAATATCCTGTAATTAAATACCAGCTGATTATCAGGAATAAACCAAGCTCCGCTTACAGTAGCGATAATATCAAAAATGAGACCAAAACCACTTCCTATCAACAAAGTCCCCAGTAAGAGTTCTTTGTACGGCTTTCTTCTTTTTACAAAGAGATAGAGTGTGGGAAGTGCAAATAAGTATAGTGAAGCTGTAAGGGGCTTGACTTCAAAATGAAGAATCGTTGGAATCGACAATAATACAATTCCCAATACAACATAAAAATCAAATCTCAAATTCTTACTCATATACAAAAGTATATCAGGTTTAAGATAAGTAATTTTTTAGCTGTTTCTTTAAAAATTTTCTCCCCGCACCGCTCTTTAAAAACACTTCTCTACCCTTAGCGTCTTTAATATCAAGATAGCCTTCGCAATAAATTAATTTCCAGCCAGCTTTAATACTTGTAGTTTGAGAACCGTAGCCAGATTGATGTTCCCTAACTCTCTTATCCAAATCCGAAGTATAACCAATATACCAGCTTCTATCGTCTGGGCACTCTAGGACGTAGACCCAGTACATAATTTCATTCTAACGCTGTCGCGTAAAATTCGCTACGTCCCGTAAAAAGTAAACTTCACGGGACTTTGCTCATCACGCGACTCACGTAAAACAAAATTGCCTATTAAGGCAATTTTGTAGTGTCTTCACATTTCTGCGAAGCCACGTGATGGATTGCAAGGCAATCCATTTTACGTGGCGCGACTTATTGAACAAAGTAAGAACCAGCCTTAAGAACTATGACGGGCTTATATACATTCCAGACCTTAAATCCTACATGGCCTTTGAGGTAAAGCAACCTAGCGCCATTAAAGATACTGATGCCACTCGTGATAATTCTGAAGAAGCTATCCTTGACATCCCACTTAACGAACATCAAAGGTTTTTTTGACGAAGATATTCAAGACCATACAAGAACTTGCAAAAATGACCCATGGTGCTATTTTGATTGAACAGATATTGAGTTATGGTGACTTACATTAAGAAGGCACACGCTTGGATGATGAGAGAACCAGATAGTGCCACTAGCACTGGATTAGGTATTTATAGCACCTTTAATTTTGCTATAGCTATCATTTTCTTATCTTTTTTACTTGAGAATGAGTTACTTAAGTTATTTCAATATTTTCTAGGAACAAGTATAAAAACTGTGTTGCCTGTGCTCGGATTAGCTGTAGCTTTAACAATAATATTTCTCAAATTAGTCTGGTGGTTATTTTGTTCAGTAGTGGAAATATGGACAGAAAAAGAGTTGAGAGTGCCAACCAAATATAAAGTTCTAACTTCAATAATCTGCATACCACTACCTATAGTAATATATAAGCCGTCTTACCTACTTTTAGAAAAATTAGTAAAAATTCCTAAAGATGAAAGATAAAATAATACGAACTATTGGATATTTGACTTTATTTGCTCTAACTATATTTTTGGCAGTATTTGGTATTTTGAAGTTATTTCAGTTTTCAGAACAAACTAATACGGCCAACTTGCCAAAGGATGAAATTCCACCAATTGTAGATGAGTTGCCAGTAATAACTCCGCCAAAGATTAAAACTTCTTTTGTTGATTTGATTAAACCAGAAGACAAATATCAGATTACTGAGAACCCATACCTAACAGAGAGTTATAAAAAACTTAGTCGGATACTTGCTCTTACTGGAGATTTTGAAGTAGCCAAATTACATATTAAGGGCAGTTTTCAAGACAATAAAGACTACTTTCTTTCCATAAACATAGGGGAAGAAAGTGGTATATATAATGCGGTTCGTAAATCGTCTGATGGACTAGATATCACACTTACGAAAGAAAATGGCGGTGTATTTAATAAAGATAATCCTATTAATTTAGAGATTGATCTTTTGGGTAAGAGCACCCTATCTACAACAAAAGAGGAGTTCTTATCTAGTCGCAATACAACGAAATTAGTTAGGTTTTGGGACTTTATCCAGCCACAGCCACCGGCTCCAAGTGTAAATAGAATTCTCGTTACCCCATTCAATAAAGATGGTTTTTATACTGGGACAATAGAATCATTAAGTTTTGAATACCAGTGTAAAATAGGAAGCAAATGCTCTGCAGTACGGTGTGACAATGATAAGTTTGCAACAGAGTGTCTTTTGCAAAATTTTGGAACAGAGGCCAAAGAAAGCTGGGAAAAATGGTATAGAGAAACAACCAACTAATCTTTTATAGCCACCTTTTTCATTGAAAAATAGCGAAAATAAAGAAAAATGACTCAATTAAAAAGATTTCTTCATATACCACTTTTTAATTTATCCATTTGAGCTTGAAGTGCATTTATTTGCGCAATTATTGCCGCTATAAGATTTGTCCTCTCTAAATCAGCAGTATTTGAGGATATTATATTGTTAGTTGGCAAAATACATGCAGTATTAGATTGATTCCATGCATATCCGCTAATACAACCGCAGTTTAATAATCCATCAGAGGTCATTGTGCTATTCCAATTGCTATTAGCTCCATATTTATCACTGCATGACTTATTGTTTAGTTCAGCAGAAGATATCAATTCGCAAGCAGTCTTTGTCGAATTTGTTGTATAACCACTGTTACAGCTGCATTTAGTTAAATCAGTTAAAGAGGTGGATGAATTTAAGGGGCATTTTGAGGAAGGGGGTGGATAATTAGGATTGGATGTAGAATCTGTATTTATTTTGAAACAAGAATCACCAATCTTTACATAACCACTATTACATTCAAAAGTTATACCTGAAGTATATGCATTGCTGGGAACTTTCTTCAGCACGCAGTCATAGCAATCTTTGTAATATCCACTCGGCGGATAAATAACTCCACCACTGGCTGGATAAGTTGGATACTGACAGGGATGACCAGCATCACCACAAGTATATGAGCCACTATCTGAAGGACAGGAATGCCATCTATGACAACCAGACCTGTGTGCATCAACAGCGCTAACTCTTGAAAAGAATAGGACTAGAAAAATGAAGATGAATAAGAAATTTCTGTTTTTCATATTTATCTAGTGTAGAAATCCCTATACCCTCTTACTAATACCGCTATTGCGTACCTATTTTTAGTCTCTTTGTAAAATTGATCGTCATTAATAAAAATATCAGTAAATAAATCGTCAATCTTTGCTAAAAAATGAGCTTTCAAGTCTTCATTAACAGTGTTTTGTGAACCACTCTCTCCGAATATAACTGTTACCATTGGCAACAAAGAGGCATTTTCTACGAGTGTTAGATAGACATCATGTGTTGAGCTTTGGAAAAGTGCTAGCTGGTATTGAAATTCTGATACCACCAGATTATTAATATCTACACCGCGCAAGTATTGAATCCATGGTTCATAAACTTTTATTAAAGATTTCACACTAATATCTAAAACTAAGCCAGTCGTTGAGATAATCTCATTTTTTGACTTTGAGATTTCCTCTATTTTGTAAGTTAACCCCTTCAACTTATTAAGATCATTCATTGATTCAGTTAGTTCATCGACAATAAGACTTTCAGGACTTTTTAGTGGTATATCCGTGATTGAGACACTATGAATCCTCATCAATACGTCCAATGTTGAATCAAGTTGATCTTTTAACTCTGTATCACTGACAAAAGATGTTTCATTAGTAGAACTATTTAATACTTTTTTCTCGTTATCTTCATTGCCTAAAATTACAAGAAAAGAAACTGCTAAAACTACAGCAATAAGCCCTATAGCTAGTATTATGTACTTCTTTCCCATTGTAATTTTCATTAAAACTTAACTTCACTATAGCCCTGATCGGTAGGAAAGCAAGGCTGATTTATAGCCAGATAATCCCAGCCCGGTTCAGGTAATTTTTCGGAATTATCCGGAAAATATACCCCTTTCTCAAATAGGTAGTGTTCCATATCATTGTGTTTATATTTGCCCACAAGTATTTACCAGTTAAAGCGTTAGATAGCATCGTATAACAGCTATAACAACTAAGTGCTTCTAGAGCGTTCTATGGCATCGTAAATCAGAGCTAGAGCGTTAATTGCCTTCGTAGTTTATTCTGCGCCCAGCTCCAATAGACTTGTAGCCTCATCAGTAAAATCCGCAATTAGGTTATTTGAAATAATAATACCCAGACTCTCATACTCATCCCCTGTAACCATCGCAGGAATACCAATACGACACCCATACTCGTCTACAGCCAGTCCGCCTGAATTACCACTACTTATCTTTGCTGAAGTAATTATTAAACCCTCATCTAACAAAAGACTGCTGACCACGCCATCAGTAATAGTTAGAGCCACTCCTCCGCTTATAGCAGGATAACCATATATTCGAACTGATTCACCCAACTTAACATTTTCATTAACACAATATTTGCTATTGTCGTATGCAGGAAATAACTTAGGATAATCTCCATAGATTACACCCTCATCATCTACATAAACGTCGTCAATTTGAATAAAAGCTAAGTCGTATCTCTCACTGATATCTGGAAAGACTATTGGATACGCATAATACATTTCCTTAGGTGCACCAGTTTGAGGATCGGGAAGAATAACTACACAGGTTTGCAGAGTATCCCCGCTTATATTTTCAGGAATGATATGAGCATTTGTAAGAACTAGACCAGTATCAGTCATGATAGTTCCAGATCCACCAGCCAACTCTTCATTATCGTTCTCGCAATAAATATTCACAACTGAGGACGCTATCGTTTCGTTGCTGTCTTCAATAGACCAGAATACCCAAACAACAAAAAGTAGGGCCAATACAGCAAATATCACTCTCTTTTTTGTAATAAACACACCTGATGTCTTGATGGGAGATGGGTTGCTATCTTTACCACACGATGTGCAGAATTTATTGCTATCCTTAGTTTCCTTTCCGCAATTTATGCAAAACATAATAAGTTAAGAAGGATTAGCTTGCGCGCCGCAATTTCCACAGAATTTTACATCTTTTACCACTTCAGTTCCGCAACTCGCACAAAACTTAAGAGAAGTTGGCTTATGAGCCACTTTAGTTTCAATTTCAGCTTCAACCACCTTTTCTTGTGATTCAGAAGCTTGAGGCAAGCTTAACCTTACTTGGTATTCTTCTTTTGTAATCTTTCCATCAAGCAATAGTTGATTTGCTTCTGCAAGAGGCCTCAATTCGTCAGATTGTTTGGAATCAAGTGTAAGACCATATTGGCAAACCGGACAACTCAAGAAATATTTTATTGAATAAGGAAATATTGGAACAAAAAATAAAGTGAACCAAGTCATTATTCTCGTAAGCACCCAGTAATCATCATTGCCGCAATGATTGCAATGTTGCTTAAAGGTTGGCCCAAAGTTTTTTATCATTTGAAATCCCCAGCCAAATATAATCATTGTTCTTAAAATAACTTTTTAAATTCCAGATCCCATTGCGGTTTATGACCCCAGAAAATATATAAAGTCGTTAATTTTATAAGCCTAATCACTACTAGAAATATTAGGAGAGCTAGTAGTGAATACCAGAATGCTTCTCCATAAGTATCTCTATATTGAGACTGGCCAAAACTGTAGCCGACATATTCTGAACTATTCACTGACCAGACTGCTGGAACTATCCAGAGCACCTGCAGATATAAAAAGATATAAATGACCTTTAATAAGCGGTGCCACCATTTATCCGCAGATATTACAAATTTAGATGGACTGCCATTCAAGGCACCGTCCCTCACAACTAAATTGCCACACTTTGTGCAAAAGCTGTGTGATTTTTCTATTTTGTTTCCGCAATGTTCGCAATACATAGTTTTATAAGCTTCCTAATATCCCTCCAATTATATAAAGTGGAATAATAATCAGGAGGATAATTATTCCCGCTCTGTCCCATCTTTTCTTAGACACTTTAAAATCCTCTATACTTTTGTATTTGTTTCTTTGCCAGGCCCACTCGCTACCTTTAGCTCCTAAGACAAAGAACCATATGATATTGAAAAAAGGAATGAATATCAGCAGAGAACGCCACACACCGTGATAGGTTCCCCATACTGCCGTAAGAACAAAGGCTCCCCAATTCCATTTCTTTACCTCATCAGGTATAGGGGCATCCTTACCCAGACCCGACCGCCTATCATATTGCTCCCATCCCTCTTGCTTCTGTCTCCTATGAAAATATATAGCCGCTAATACACCAAGAGGAATCCAAAAGATAGCCATACCGACCACTATCGGTAAGAAGACACTGATAATGCTCAATAATGTCTGGGACAGCGTGGAAGCTATCCCCCAAAGAGCAATTGTTCCTATCAAAATGGCAATGGGTAAACCAACGGCCCAGATTTTCTTTTTCCGATAATCTGCCTGTGTAAGTGCTCCTGTTTGATTGTTTTGTTTTGAATTACCATTGGTTATACCAACTGTCTTTCCGCAACTTTGACAAAAATTTGCACCCTCTTCAATCTTTGCCCCACAATTTTCGCAATACATAACTATTGTGTTATTAAAGGATTAATCTTAGCTCCGCACTTTGAGCAAAACTTTACGTCTGACTCTAGAGCTTCACCACACTGGTGGCAAAATGACGTGCCCTTTCCGACTTCTTCTTTAAATTTTCCATTCCTTACATTTTCAACCTTCAGAGCCTTCCAGAAATATGGCGTCACTATGAGCCACCATATAATTGGCATAATTCCGCTTTCTCCTCCAGTCTCATAGATTTGATAAACCTTTTCCAAAGTCCATAGAGCTATAAGAGAAATGATTGCCCAACGATGACCCTTATAAACAAAGAATATGATGGGAATATAAATGATGAGACTATAGATAATGGTGTCTATATCTGAATATACTCCGAAAAAACTTAAAAGCAGAGATAAGGCTAACAGTGCGGAAACTAGGAGAACCGAAATACCACGATAAGATTTTGTAATTTTTAAACTATGGTAGTTTTCAATTTGGTTCTTTATGTCCGTCTCTTCCATACTCCACGACCAAGCACTTTTCTTGTTTGTATCTTTTTGTTCCATATTTAATTGTTATAGAGATAATCGTAAACCTCTTGAGGAATCTCAACACCCTTAGCAATGGCTGTTCTAAAATGAGATTTGGCATTCGTCACATCCCCATTTCCCGCATAGGCCAGACCTAGCCACAAAGCCATATAAGGATGTTGGTCTAAATTTGTTTGTGATAGTAGATTGATTGCCTGGATGTAATTATCGTTAAAGTAATGGGCTATGCCTAAGTTTTGTCTCCCAATTTCATCGCTCTGTAAGCTATATGCCTTTTGAGCGTATTTAAGTGCTTTTGGATAATCTGTATATTGTGGTGCGATTTCTTCCAAATCTATATGAAATAAGGCGAGGCTATTATTTATTTGGAAGCTCTCTGGGTTGAGTGAATATGCTTTATTGAAGCTAATATAGGCAGAATTAGGTTTACCTTCCAAGACTGCAATCTCTCCAGAAATTAGATAGTAATTAAAAGAGTCTTTACCAGTCAGAGTTAATGCTTGTTTAAAAGCTGAAAGGGCTTCAGCATAATTACCTTCTGTCGTATTCACGTAGCCAAGATTTTTTAGTGATTCAACTTTATTCTCTTTTGAAACTGCTTCTTGGGATGCTTGCTGGAATTGGTTAATTGCTAAATCACTTTGACCAGAATTAAAGGCTGAAATGGCATCATTGTTCCTCTGAACTACATCATCATCTTGAGATGTATAGATGCCCCAACCAATAAATCCCAAGAGCACTAGAGCGGGTATATATCTTC
>CAYFFP010000001.1:0-25025 GCA_964342515.1 uncultured Candidatus Saccharibacteria bacterium | reverse complement strand
TAATTCCTGATGGAAATGATGAGGCTTTGGCAGAAGTATTTTGAATATTACTAAAAACAGTCCCGCAGTTAGTGCAGAACTTTTGACTTTCTCTTAGTTCATTACCACAACTTTTACAAAACATATTATTTTCTATTACTAAATAATGATGCTAGTAAAACAGCTCCGCCTAACACATCAAAAATTGCCCAAGTTTCTTTTTCCATATAAAACGGCACGATGGGGTTGAAGAGTATACCTAGGGCGATCATAGTCCACTTCCAAATATTGCTATCATGCTCATGGAATTGGTACGCTCTATAAAATGCGGCAATAGATACAACCCAACGAAGAATCTGGTAATAGCTATAAGGATGTTCCCCCAACGCTCCTAAAAGCAGGGCGACTGCTACTAAGACATACCAGTTTCTTTTTAGCCATTCCATAGCTTCTAATATAGCAACCCTGCCTAGGAGCACAACAAGACTGTCATTTTGAGTCTTAGGCAAGTCTATTGTGTGAAAATCATTAGGTTTAATCATACTTTTATACATTGGTTGAAATCAGTTCATTTCTCTTTTTTGAACTTTCCATCTTGTTATGACACTCCTTACAAAGAATCTCACCATTATCAATATCCCATAATTCTTTACAATCAACGGCTTGTTCTTTTGAAATGATGCCATTGCGCCTTAATATTGAATCAAATGAGGGATTATGATGAACTTCTAGGTTGTTAGGAGATCTACAAATCTGACACTTGCTTCCGCATTTTTTCATTACATCCCTCCTCCACCTTTCATAAATAGGCATTTGTTCAATCTGTTTCCTTAAATCAGAACGCTTTTGGTATTCCTCCTCTTTGCTTTTTTTCCATCGTTCTAATATCTCCTGCTGTTCATACTCACGCTCTTTTTCTACACGCTCTTTTTCTATTTGAGTAATTCGCTCTCGTTCTTTTGCTTCAACACTCCACTTCGTTAATTTTTCTCCAATCAAAGGTAAACATAAAGCTAATACGAGTGGTCCACCGGCTATTAAAAGCATAATAAAAGCAAAAGCAAAACTACCTTTAATAATCTTTAGTAACACTAATAAACCTGCTCCAAAGAAAAATAAACAAAACCAATATTCAGTCCACACAGGAGGTGTTCCTGTATCTAATTCCTTTTTATTTTCCATATTTTTTATTTTTGAGAAGGGCACTCTTTCTACAAGAACCATTTTACAAAATGGGCACTCAGTCTCGTTTAACTCAATTTCCTTTTTACAAAATGGACATTTTTTCATATTTTAGTCAGATGGATTACGATAAAGAGTTCCCCAATTTCCTTCCTCCACATCTTCTCCTGAGTCTTGCATGCCATTTGTAGTGAAATTATCACTTTCTTCATGTTTCAATTTATCCCAGTTAGCAAATTCCAAAACAATATTTATCAACCTATCTATCATAGCCACCTGTTCATCGCTGGATGTTTCTAGTAACACGTAAATTCTTTTTATTAAGAGATCTCTATTTTCCATATATTTGCAAACAAAAAGCTAGCCGGTAATGAGCTAGCGCAGATACACTAAGCCCCACGCTAGCTTCAAGGCCTTGCGGCCCCATACCCCTTTCGAGGTATGGCTCATGGAAGAGTCGCTGAACGTGGGGTTCAGTATCTTCCATGAGTCTTTGGAACCATGCCAGTTGTCAAAAATTTCTGGTTTAGGTCCTGCCCTTGCGGGCTTATTCAGTTGTAGGAACACCCTAATACTAAATCCTTGTCTCGATAATCGCAACGACCACATTCCCCATTTTTTTGCGGAATTTTTTGACCCCCACCGTGGGGGTCAAAGTCATTAACTTGAGTTCCGCGGCGAAACTCAAGTTTCCTCCCGCGACCACAAACGAGTAGATAGCCCCCCAAGGACCCAATTCTACCCTGGAGTCCCATTCGACCACTCCGCCCCAGCTCAAATCAAAACTATATGTATGAGGTTTATAAGCAGTAGAGAACCGATAATTAAAAATTAAATAATTTATATGACGACTAAAGTGGCTCTGGGAAATCTCAATTTCAGAAGGCATGACAGGCATTTCCCAGAGCGAGAACTCAATTTAGAAGATAAAGAAATGAGCCAGAAGCAAAGAAGAACTCTCGTCGAACTCATTTATTCCAGAATATCTAATCCGGAAGAAGTGGAGGGGCGATTGTCTCAACTTGAGAGCTATAACTTCCTTGATGCTCAAGAGGCTATAGACGATTTCTTGTTTGCTCCGTGGAAATAGCGGTACTAATAGCGATAGCTCTGTGCTATCGCTATTTCTATGCTCATTTAGAATGTCATTACAACACAAAAACTTGTAGTTATCAAACGCCACGGTGGCGTTTGATCATTTTGGCTTAACAGAGCCATATTGACGAGTTCCACGGTGGAACTCGTCCCTAGATTTCGTAGTGAACCAAGTCCACCGTGGACCTGGCTCATTTGGACTTTGTGTCTAAGTTAATGTACACACTTGTTACCCTAAACCATTGCATTGTTTACATTTTTGTTTTTTATTGTCCTGTATACCTTTCCACACTTTCGCAATTAGATGACTTCTGTATACTTAAGGGCAATTATGAATATTTATATTTTGATCGTTTCTAAAGATACAGTTGAGAGATCCTTGGCTAAGGGCAACCAAGCAAAAAGCTCTTACTAGTGGGGGTATGATTAAGCTCCTGCATAAACCCTGAAGTTCTTTTAGACATCTTTAAGAAAGCCCAGGAAAATGACCTTCCGCACACTCTGTCACCTGGGCCGAATAAAAGGTGCCGAAAAGAATTGGATTGACACTGGAATTATAACGCGATGAGGCTTTATCAGCTTAGCCACGAGGCTATAATCGCCAGAGGTGTTCCACTACATGCAATCCCTATCTCAATTGTCATATGTTCTTGCCCTTTAATATCTCCCATGTAGTAAAAAGTATTTGTTGGGGCAAAATCGCCCAAAATACATGCTATTACTCATACTACATATACGTAATTGTGTTAGAAGTTTTAAGTTACGAGTTAGACGTATGACACAGGGGAGGGATTAAGAGGTAAAGAGTGTGCTTTACTCAGTTTTCTGTATACAGAATTATTAGTTCTAAAGAAAATAGATGAAAAACAATACAAAAAGTGATCTTCTGGTAGAAAATGAGGAGAAAATAATCAAAAAGAAACCTAAGTTTCGGGACACCGTGCTAATCCGCGTGTCCAGACACATCAAAAACGAAGTTAAGGCACTTTCTAAACGATCGAATGAACCTATGTCCAGAATTGCCGATTGGGCCTTATTGGAACACCTTAAGTCAGTTAAGCCGCTAGAGTAAGGCTTGTTAACAAAAATTTTCTACAAGCCATGTCTTAGTAGTGTTTCCCTCTTAATTACAACTTACTCAAACTCATTAAGCCCCGCTTCACTACGAGGTTCCTACAAGCTAAAAACCATATGAAAAAACTAAATCACTCAGACATCCATGACAGCATGCGTGTTTCTGACAAGAGACTTTCCCAGTTCATCAGTCTTTTCGAGCAAAAAACTGGTAGGAGGTTAGAGAAGCAAGAGGCGCTAGCGCGAGCAGGAATACTTCTGCGAACTATCTCTATTCTTTACAAGCCAGTAAGTACCGGCAGTTATTATTCTGCTATGGCCCAAAAGATGTTTTTAAAACTAAAAGGTTGAGTAATAATTAGTATAAAAAAATATGAAAAACATTTATGGGGGTTATTTAAGGAAGTCGAGTGAGTCCAAAGAAAAACAAGCTCTTTCCCTTGATTCTCAAGAGGAAGCTATTAAGAATAAGTTCCCTGACCTAGAAATAGTTTGGTTTAAGGAAAGTAAAAGTGCCTTTAAGCCAGATAATAGGCCGGAGTTTTCCAGAATGATTAAAATGGCCACTAAGGGAGAACTCTATGGGATTTTGGCATGGCATCCTGATCGTTTAGCCAGAAATGAAGTGGATGCCGGGAAGATAACCTATCCTCTTAGAACAGGTAAGATCAAAGAATTGATGTTTGTTAGCTATTCTTTTGAAAATAGCCCAGACGGCATCAAGCATCTTCAAAACTCTCTTACTGATTCTCAACATTTTTCTTCAAAACTAGGTGTGGATGTACGACGTGGATTAGCTGACAAGTTAGAAATGGGCAGAATGCCCGGGCTTGCCCCCGTGGGATACAAAAACACCAAACTTGCTACTCGTGGGGAAAACAAGATAGAAGAAGACTCAGCGAGTTTTAAGATTGTGAGAAAGATGTGGGACTTAATGCTTACCGGCAATTACAGCGTGCCACAAGTAAGAGATATTGCCACCAATAAGTGGGGCCTACTCACTCGTAGAAAGAAGAATCTTGCTTACACTAGCGCTTATAGCCTGTTTGCTAATCTATTTTACACAGGACACTTCAAGTACAGAGGCCAGATGTATAAGGGTGACCATAAGCCCATGATAACTCTTGCTGAATTTGACCTAGTTCAAACTCGCCTAAAAGAGAAAGGAAACCCTAGACCCAAGAATCATGAGTTCGCCTATGGTTGTGGTACTTTCCGTTGTGGTGAGTGTAATTATTCTATTGTCGGCATAGAGAAAGTTAAGTTTATTAAGAGAGACCAGGCTATTAAAACTTACAATTTCTATCTGTGTGGCAATAAGGGCAAGAAGACCACTTGCAGTCAGAAGCATAATGTTAATGAAATTGGCTTAGAGGAACAGATGAAGGCCGAGATTACGAAATATACCATTGATCAGGAATTTCTCTCTTGGGCTCTTGATGTCATGAAGGATAATGATGTCGTGGAAGTTCTGACAGAAAAGGATGTTAAAGAAAGCGTAGTTAGAACTCTGGCAAGTACCGAGCAAGAATTGAGGAAGCTAATTCAAATGGCTACTAAGGGCTTTATTTCAGACGAGGAGTTTAAGGAATCTAGGGCAGAAATGGATAGAACGATAAACACCCTCAAGAGCCAGTTAAACGAGGTTGAGAGTGATAAGAACGAGCAGTTAATGGAATTAACTGAGAAAGCGTTCGTATTCTCTACTTACGCCCTTATCGCCCTACAAAGTGACAACAAACAGACCAAAAAAGAGGTTATCAAAAGCTTTGGCTTGAACCGGACTATAAAAGATAAAAAGCTTAGTATTGTAGCCAACGAATGGTATTCAGAGATCAGAAAAGGCTACTTCTCTATCAAAGAAGTAATGAGTGGGTATGAACCAGAAATACGAAGCGAAATAAGGACAATCAACGACTTTCCGGCACTTCGTTCAATGATGCGCGAGTGAAGGGATTTGAACCCTCAGTCTCCTCCGTGACAGGGAGGCGCGTTAACCAGATTACGCTACACCCGCATGGTGCAATTCTATCAAATTGCACTGGTGTCGGCGGGAGGGATCGAACCTCCGACCTTGGGCTTATGAGTCCCACGCTCTAACCAACTGAGCTACGCCGACAATGTGGCAACACTATATTATAAAATCTTGCTTCTTGGAAGATTTAGGAGTATAATCTCTGCTTGTGTCTATTATTTATAGCGGGTTGGAGGAGCAGTACCTCGACAGGCTCATAACCTGTAGGCGTCCGTGCAAATCGGGCACCCGCAACACTAAATAACCTGAAGTTCGCGGAAGACTGATTCGAAAAGAGATATAACGCGTTTGATCTCGCGTTCCGTAAGCTCGAAGTCAGAGCCGGCATGGGCGATACGATTCCTTACCTTGTGCGCTTCCCAAGCGGCGTCAAGCGTCGTCAGGTCGTTGGCATCAACTGACTTAAGCATCTCCCCCACTCCCTCCCCCTGATACCGCAGAGCCCGCAGAGTTTCCTCGAGCATGACGTCCGCCTCGATGATTGCCAAGCGCCAGTCGGCGGGATTGTCGGAATTAGCGTGTTTCTGTATTTGCACCCATCTCTCATTCTCCAATTCCCTTGGCGCCTCCGTATCCGAAAACGCGTCGTCGGGAATGGCTCCATAGATTTTCTCCTCCTCGCTTGAGAGCGCCTGAAGCTTAAGGTAAGAGTAGAGCGCCCATATGATCAAGGCGGCTACCAGAATAAGAGCGATAATCTTCCAAGTCGGCCAGAACCGGATAAGGAAATCGACGAGCGAGCGCCACCACGGACTGACTCCGATATCTTCGAGGCGGGTAAGAAAGAAAGCGGCTCTGGCCATGAGCGCTCCGACAATAAGCAGTCCCGCCAGAAGAAAGATGGTTTCCTCCAAGGGTTTGACTCCCGCTACCGGTTTATTTTTTTCTTTATCTTCAGCCATTGAGTTAATTTTCGCCCAAGAAGTCTTTTCCTGCAATAAATAAGTGGTCTTCTCTGCCGAGATCTGCTGTGAGTTCAATTCCTAAAGGCAACTTGCCCACAAAGCCAGATGGTAAAGAGATCGCCGGACAGCCGCTGACATTGGCATGCACGGTAAAGATATCTTCTAGATACATCTCCAGAGGATTTTTGCTCTTCTCTCCCACCTTCCACGCGGGAGAAGGGGTGGTTGGAGTAAGCATCAAATCAACTTCCTTAAACAAGTTTCTTAGTTCTTTTGTAATCAGCCATCGCGCCTCAACAGCCTTACCATAATATTCATCGTAATAGCCGGACGACAGTACATAAGTTCCTAAAATAATTCTTCTTCTCACTTCCCGACCGAAACCCTCTCTTCTCGTCTCGAAATAATCGTCGATGCCGTCTTTACCATCTCTGTGAAGTCCGTATTTTACTCCGTCGAAACGGGCAAGATTAGTCGAGGCCTCGGCCGGCATGATGATGTAGTAGACCGGCAGAGCGTATTTAAGATTCGGCAAATCGACTTCTCTAATCTGGTAACCGAGGGATTCGAATTTTTTAATTGATTCGGCAAGGTTTGTCATCACTCCCCTATTCGCGCCCGTAATTTTGGGAACACCGATTGTTTTGGAGAATTTTTTAGTCGCTGGATAAGTATCTTCAGAAATAGTAGTGCTGTCTAAAGGGTCAGGTCCGGAGATAATGTTGTAAATCATCTCGACTTCGGAAACGGTCTTGGCAATCGGACCGATCTGGTCGAAGGAAGAGGCCATGGCGATAAGTCCGTATCGCGAGACTCTGCCGTAAGTGGGCTTTAATCCCACTACCCCGCAGAAAGCGGCTGGCTGGCGAATCGAGCCGCCGGTATCCGAACCTAGAGCCAAGTCAACCATGCCAGCTGCCACGGCGGCAGCGGAGCCGCCGGAGCTGCCGCCGGCCACTCTTTCTGAATCGTAAGGATTCTTCGTTACGCCATAGGCGGAATTCTCGGTGGAACTGCCCATGGCGAATTCATCGCAGTTTGTCCTGCCGATAATCACCGCGCCCGCCTCCTTAAGCTTCTTAATAACGGTGGCATCGTAAGTGGCTGTATAGTTTTCCAGAATTTTCGAACCCGCGCTTGCTTTGTGCCCCTCAAAAAGAATATTGTCTTTGATAGCGATAGTCTTGCCGCTCAAAGGACCCTCGCCATAAGATTTGGCGTCTTCGAATATTTCCAGAAATGCATTTATATCCTTTGTCACAGAATTTTCTTAACTTTTATATAATTGCCTTCCCGCTCCGGCGCTTCATTTAAAATTTTCTCCGTATAGATGCCGGACTCATGCGGCTCGCCGTCTTCCCGCATGACATTAAATACACCTCTCCCCTTACCCCTCTCCTTGCTCAAGGAGAGGGGCTGGGGTGAGGTAATTTTCTTCACTTCGCCAACGTAATTCAAAATAGTTTCAAATTCTCCCGCAAGATCTGTCGCTTCAGCGTCACTGATTTTAATCCTCGCCAATTTGGCCAGATTAAGCACTTTCTCCCTATTCATAAGTGCATTTTAACATAATATGAAAAAAGGACGGGGCTGGGACCCCGTCCTTTGTTGCCTCAGTTGAGCGGCAAGCCTCCTCGACTGTCAAATCCGAGAAGCAAGTTTGTCCCCTCTCCATATGGCAACCTCTTGAAAAACCAGAGCACAGCCTGACAGTCCTACCCCGGAGCTGTCCTTTGATACTTCAAGATATACCTAAGAACAAACGCGCCTCACTCATCGGATCGACACGGGTCATCTGACGTTCCTGGACCGGCACAGGGACCGGCTCTGAACGCTTCGCTGAAAGAGGAATTTCTCTCGGCGGAGGTGGGACATAGAGCTTGAAGAGGTGGTTGCCATGCTTGCACATCTTCTGCCCCGTGTTCGTCTGAGACAGAAAACAGGTACCGCATATAACTTTTTCATCTTTTACCATCGAAGACTCCGAACGTAAGCGGGCAGTTGATAAGAGGGTGGAATAACGCTAGCTCTTATCGGGTGGGGGGCGAATTTGTCTCACATGCACACCTCCAGTCTTTTTTCATTATACCGCAATCATTATTTTATTCAAGCAATTTCAGGAATTCTTTCTCATCCAATAAATTTAGCTCTAACTTTCTGGCTTTATCGGCTTTGGAGCCCGGATTCTCTCCTATCACCACGTAATCAGTATTTTTAGAAACGGAAGAAGACCAGTTCCCGCCGGCTACCCTGACTTTTTCTTTTATCTCTTCTCTACTCATAGCATTAAGCGTGCCCGTCACCACCACGCTCTTGCCGGTAAGAGCGGTCTTTTCCACTTTCATTTTCTCAATCTTAATGCCCGCTTTAATCAAATTCTTTACCAGTTCTTTGTTCGCTTTATTCTTAAACCAACTCGCTATACTCCTAGAAACCACTTCTCCAATATTTTGCACGGCACGCAAATCTTTTTCATCCGCATTCATCAATCGCTCGACAGAGCCGAATCGTTCAGCAAGGTCAAGGGCCGTCTCCTCCCCGACCTGCGGAACACCTAAGGCGTAAATAAATTTCGGCAAGGTAACTTTCTTATGTTCTTGGATGGAATTAATGATATTTTCCGCGCTCTTCTCGCCGAATCTTTCCAATGATTGAATATCTTCTTTCTTCAAATAAAACAAATCTACCACGTTAGAAATAAGCCCTTCATCCTTAAATCTTCTTAGAATCTTCGGCCCTACGGTATAGATGTCGAAGGCGGAAACGAAGTGGACCATAGCCCTGATATTTTTGGTCGGGCAAGTATCATTAACGCAGAAATAATCAACTCCCTTGCGCACAATGGCGGTCTTGCAAACCGGACAATGCTTGGGCATGGAAAATTTCTTCTTCTTCCCCGTGCGGAGCTTCGGCAGAACTTTTACCACGTCCGGGATAACGTCGCCGGCGCGCTGGATCACGACGGTGTCTCCGATACGCACATCAAGCCGCTTAATCTCATCTTCATTATGCAGAGTCGCGCGAGAAACAGTAGTGCCGCCCACGAATACCGGCCGTAGATGGGCCACGGGCGTTAATTTCCCCGTACGACCGACCTGTACGGCGATGTTTTCCACCACGGTTGTCACCTGCTCGGCCGGGAACTTGAAGGCAATGCCGAAGCGCGGCGCCTTGCCGGTGTAGCCCAATCTCTTTTGCATATTAACTTCATTAACCTTAACCACCACGCCGTCGATAAGATAATCCTCCTTCTCTTTCATCTTCTCCCATTTTTTCCAATATTCGATTACTCCTTCAATATCGCGAAGTCTCTCGAAATGCGGATTAACTTCAAACCCCAAAGTTTTCAAAAGTTTTAATTCTTCTTCCTGCGTATTTGGGGTCAGACCTCTTATATAAGCGATATCATAGACAAAGCTGTCGAGTTTCCTCTTGCGAGTGATGGAAGAGTCTAGCTGGCGCAAAGAGCCGGCGGCGAAATTGCGCGGGTTGGCGAACCTTTCATCTCGATTGATTTTTTTGAAAATACTCTTTCTCATATACACCTCGCCTTCGACGACGCACGAGACCGGTTTAGCAAGCTTCAGCGGCACAGTGGCGATGGTCCGGACATTTTGCGTTACATTCTCCCCCACTCGCCCATCGCCGCGGGTAGCGGCCGTCTTTAAGAGTCCTTTTTCGTAAGTGAGGACCACTTTCAGCCCGTCGATCTTAAGTTCCGCCGTGTAAGTGAAACTTCTGCCGATAAGCCGTTTTATCCTTTCGTCGAAGGCGCGGATACCCTCTTCGCTGAAGGCGTCGTTGAAGGACCATTGCGGCACCCGATGCTCGACCTTCTCGAACTTTTCAAGAACTTTGCCGCCCACTCTCTGGGTCGGAGAGTCGAAAGTCTCTAGCTCCGGAAACTCGGTCTCCAGCTCTTCCAGTTCGCGCGCTAAAGCGTCGTAAGCCTCGTCCGAAATTTCGGGCTTGTCGTGGGTGTGGTAAAGCTCGTTATGGTGGTTGATAATCTCACGAAGCTTCGCGACCCTTTCTTTGATATTTTTTGGAATAGACATATCAGTAGCTCGCTCTTACCGCCCGTTCCACGCGTCGCGGATTGGAAACATCACAGGTATTGTAGCCCTTAGATTCTATAAGAGTCGTGTTATCGGCATTCTTGGTGACTTTGACGATGGCGCAATACGGTTCGGGAGATAAATTAAAAGTAAATACGGACTGGCTTGAGCCGCCTACTATCATGGTCTGGTTATTGCAGACTATCTGACTGCCGGTAGTAGTGGCGAAAGCGCTCTGCCCAGAGGAATTCTTGATATCCCAGTAGATGGCGCACTCCATGCCTGTATCAGCGGCGTAAAAAGCATTCTGCGATTCGCGGCCCGAGCTCGATATGAGGGACTGCTTAAAGGCGAGACTGACCACTCCGCTGGCGATAAGCAGGAGCGTCCCCATGACCATGATAGAAATCAAAAGTGTGAAGCCTTCGTTTTTCATTTTATTTATAGTGAGCATAGTCAAACTACCAGTTTAGAAGATTTTCTTTGGCCTTGAACTGCCGGTTAATAAGGCCCTTGGACCAGTTAACCGTGACCGTGATGGATATCTCATCGGCATTGACCGAAGTAAGTTGTACCTCTCGGCGAAAGATGGTCTCCGTCCATGCCGGGTCGTAGCCGAAAAATTTCGTGGAGGAATTCTGCCGCAACTTCGGGCAGGAGCCTATGCCGCCGGCACAGCGGCTGGGAATGGTCGTTTCTACGGGACTGACAACGCAAGCGGATCCGAAATAGCACGGGTCGGAGGAATTTGCCGCGATGCCCGTAAGCCAGCCAAAATTCTTCAAACGATTCTCATCCCGCATATTTCTTATTTGTTCGAATCCTTCCTGAGCAAGGTAGAAAGCGGTGATCTGATCCTTGGAAAAAATATACGACGAGATGCCTGATTGTACCGCGCTGGTCGTTCCAATGATGGCCGCGACTATCACGGATATGGCGACCAGACTCTCAATTATGGTAAAGCCGTAATTATTTTTCATAAATCTAAAGCTCTTTGCGACACCATGGTCTCTATGGTGAAGTCGGAGCGTCCCTTATTGGTACCGGCATGACCGGTAACTTTTATAATCACTTTCGGCTGGAGAGTGTCGCTCGTACCGGCTCCCAGAGTATAGAAGTTGAGACCGTCGATCGCCGCTTCGGGAGCAGTCACCGCGATGTATTCACCGGAAGCCACTTGTTTCTCTATGGCCGTACCGTTCAATCTATAGGTTATCTGTTCGTTCTCACTTGAGAGAAAGCTTATAAAGTTGTCTCCGCTTGGACAATTCTGCGGCGAAGTAATGGCCCCACCGGAACCGCAATGGTAATTTTTGCCGTAACGCATCTCTTTGGCCATGCTCTCTACCGAGAGATTGAGATTATTCATCACCGTCTTCAAAGAGCGCGACCTGCGGTTGGCATCGAAGACTCCTAAGATTGAACCGAGACTGACAGCCATGACGATGGTAAAGAGCGAGAGCGCTGTCATCAATTCTATGAGTGTAAAGCCTTCTTTGCCCTTCGTAGCTTTATGCGAAGTGGGGTGTGTTTTCATTGGACTGAGATTTGGCCACTGGTATAGATAACTACGGAGCGCGACACGCCCTTAGGACTCTTAAGCATTATTCTCGCTCCCTTCATGTTCGGCGGATTATATGACTGCCCGTCGTTATTGAAGAATATCAGGCGCGCTTCGGTGTTGGGCCGCACAAACGTAATATCTATCCGGCCGACATTGCATTGGTCCGCGCCGTTGGTCTTGACGACACAGAGCTCGTCCAGACGATTCCCCTGCTTCATGTCCACTCTTTCCAAACATTCGGAAGCGCCGCCTACGGGACAAGTCCAGTCGCCGTCGTAGGATGAGTTGGCATTCCGGTCGGCGAAGAATAAATACGCGCTGTCCGAACCGCCGGACAGGAGACTTAAGGTCAGGCCGTAAGCCGCGGAGAAGTCCGAGGAGCCCGGCGTAAACTCTCTGACGGCAATACCGTATGCCTGCGCCTGAGAAATCGACAGTCCTATCTCGTCGGCAAGGTTCCCTAAGGCGGCGCCGTCCGTATAAGAAGACTGATTGAAAACAATGACCGTAAGAATCACGGCAACGATAGCCAAAGATACCATAACCTCAACAACGCTGAAACCTTTAGAGTAATGGGACATGAAGAAGGTCAAGATTAAACATAACACTTACCCATGCGCCCAAGACAAGAAAAGGGGCAAACGGGATCTCCGATTTCATTGTAATATTTTTACGCGAAAAAATCATGCAGACTATGCCGAATGCGGCGCCTATCCAGAACGCGAGCGCAACAGCGGAAAAACTCTGCGCCGCCCCGAGGAGCAATCCCATGGAGAGCCCCAGCTTGGCATCGCCGAAACCCATGGCCCGGCCTCTCGACAAAAGCCAGATTAAACTGAAAAACGCAAATAATACCAGCCCGGGGAACCAAGCGCGGGAGATTAACAGCGCTAAAATGATGGAGACGTAAACCAGCGGGTCCGGGATAATTTTGTGGTGAATATCATAAATAACAATGACAATATAAACGCAAAATACCGGAATAAATATTGCGGGTACGGTAATAAATACTAGAGCGGTCCAGAGTTCAATGAGAGGATATTGGAAAGAAATTTTTTGACCGCAATTCCTGCACCGGCCGAACTGTGAGACAAAACTTAACACAGGAACAAGTTCATACCAGCGAAGAGTTATGCCGCAATGCGGACACTTGGATCGGCCGCCGAAGTGCTTCAGAGCCTGCCTGCCGGCAGGCAGGTCCCAACGCAATCCGACGACATTAAGAAAACTTCCGACAATTAATCCTAAAACAAAAAGAATGGCTATGGTCATCCCTTAAAGTATAACCCG
Source organism: uncultured Candidatus Saccharibacteria bacterium (assembly GCA_964342515.1). Lineage (GTDB taxonomy): Bacteria > Patescibacteriota > Minisyncoccia > Phycocordibacterales > Zambryskibacteraceae > UBA5004. The sequence goes on along the minus strand of CAYFFP010000001.1, from coordinate 11,843 downwards.
CCTTAACTTATGAGTATTCCCCCATTTAAGCATTCCAAGGTAAGAAGTTTTGGTTGCCGGCGTTGGATTATTTGAAAGATTCTTCAGCATTCTTCTCTTCGTTACCGTTCTTAATACCCGATGATCTGGAAAATGCACCCAGCCCAAGAAATCTACTCCGGAAGAAAGGGTTCTGATGAAGACTTTATCTGGATGAAGCTCAAGTTTAAGTTCTTCTAGTAAAAACCTTTCCACTAGAGGGAGGACGCTCCGAAGTTCAAGCTCACTATGATATATCATGGTGAAATCATCGGCATATCGTATATAATACTTCACTTTTAACTTATGCTTCACAAATTGGTCGAACTCGTTCATGTAGATGTTTACCAATAGTTGAGATGTGAGATTACCTAAAGGTAGCCCTTTGCCCGGTAGAGCGTGGAAGCTCTCGATGATTTGTTCTAGTAACCACAGAGTGCCCTTGTCCTCAATGTTGACACCGAGTGTCAACAGGAGTGTTTGGTGGTCAATTGAGGCGAAGAACTTCTTGATGTCGCACTTTAGAACAAAGCACTGCCTGGTGTTATTCTTGGAGACTTTGCGTGAGAAAAGTTTGAATCTTTCCATCGCTTTATGCGTACCCTTGCCTAATCTGCAGGAATAAGAGTCGTGGATGAACTTCCTATCAAAGTACGGATAAAGAATTTTGTAGATGGCGTGATGCAAGAGTCGGTCTCTTACACTGGCTTTATGGATATTGCGAGGCTTGGGGTCTGAAATGTTGAAAGCGTGATAGGGAGAGTGGGAGTAGGTTTTGTTCTTCAGGTCATTGTGCAGAGCAAGAATATTGGCCATCAGTCGGATTTGGAATTTTTGGACATCTTTTCTGTTTTTCTTGCCTAGCTTAAACTCTTTCCAAGCTTCTAAGAGATTTTCAAGCGAGATGATATCATCATAAGTATGGATACACCTATGAGGACCCCCCCCCGCACGAATTTTGCCTGGTGTTTTGGAAAAAATTAAGAGTACATACCTCCTTTGGCATCATATTCATATAATTTTACCCCAAGTCCATCGTTACACTCTAGGCAACAGGATAGATAAATTTTTTATAGAAATTATTGAGAATGTCTCTGCCGCAACATTCTTATCAAAAGATGAAAAATTGCCATATCTTGGCATAGCCATTCGTAGATTAGATACTCTTAAGATTCTCATGATGATTTTATGGGAAACAAAGTCTATCAAGGACAAGAGATACATTGAATTATCGATACATTTAGATGAGGTCGGGCGAATGCTCGGTGGTTGGTATCATCAACCAATAAAACAAAACTCTCCAGCCAAAGCGGGAGAGAAATGAAGAGGCTTGCGGGAGAAAGCGAACCAGTAGTTGGCGTTGAAGCTGTTGAGAAACCAGTTGAGGTTGGTGTTGCGCTTCGACCTGTTCCACCACGAGTTCGGAACGTGCTGGTTGCCCTCGAAAGTTATGTGCGAGAAGTCTTCCAAGCCACTGCCCTTTGAATATTCTCGGGGCTGTATCTAATTCGGGATCATAATCCCCCAACATCTCGTACCGAGTATCTTCATTTTTTGAAGTTCTGCATACACCACTCTATTTGAATTCTGGAACGCAAATATTCTCGATGTATGGATACTGGATTCGGCGGCGGGAAAACGGCACATCCTGATCGCCCGCACTTGCCTACTACCGCTTTATATCTTATCAAAATTATAAAAAATTAAAGGGCCCAGCATCCATTTCTGAATGCCGGGCCCAAGGACTATGTCCAAAGGGTCTAGAAGACCCAAGGGACCAAATCCAGAGCGCTACTCGCGGGAGAAAGCGAACCAGTAGTCGGCGTCGAAGCCGAAGAGAAACCAGTAGAGGCGGGCGTAGCGCTACGACCCGTCCCACCACGAGAACGGAACGCGCTGGCCGCCCTCGAAAGCGCATGGAACGAGCGAGACCACCGCCATCGCATCGACGTCAAGCTCCTTGTGGAGTTCCAGCTTGTGCTCGCCGACTGCGAAGACTTTCCTTGGGTCGGACGGCTTGAGGCCGAACTGCGTCGCCCAGTTAAGTGCATACTGTCCGTTTTGGATGGTCTTGCCGAAGTTCACGAGAATGACCTCGCGCTCCTCGACCTGACCCTCCTGCGGCGGGTAGTGCTCACTAACCTTGCGAATGTTCCAGTCTTTGCCTGTGTTCGGGCCGGCAGCGTCGATGGCCTCCTGCCATTCGCGCCCCTGATTGACCGGCACGCGCACGACGTGGATGCGACCACCTTCAGGCGCTGAGATTGGCATTGAGTAGTGCCGGATAAGCTCGCGGAGTGCCGGCGCGACTGCCGGATTCTCGTTGAAGTGCTGGCCACATTCTTCATCGAGCGCGACGGCGTTGTACGCGTCGCGGAAGAGGTCGGTGGCCTGTCGGCCCTTACGGCTGTCAGCGGTGAGACCAGACGCTTTCAACGTTTTGGACGTCGACATCATCTTTGTCCTTTCTCTAGCTGTCCTGATGCGGGAAACCCGCACTCATCAGCTTCTTTTTACATCATATATCTAAAAAGTGCTTTTGTCAAGCACTTTTTAGGATTTACTATTTTGACCCTAGAAATAAGGGGTTACGGGCAGGCGATAGCGGCACCGAGAGCGGCATTTTCCAGCTTAGATTTACCCAGCGAGTCTACGCACCAGTATTGGCCCGAGGTCGCGAGGTTAGCTTGTACCACGTAAGTGGTGTTAGTGGAGTTACAGACGAGTGTTGTACCGGAAGGATAGTTGCCACCGGCAGTGTACTGCGACATGCCGGAATTAACATCGCCGAACATGCCAAGGGAGCAGGAACTCTGGTTGCCGCCGTAGTTGCCGGCGGTGTCGTAATAAATCTCCGCCGAAGCGCGCAGTCCCGAGAGCTGGGCCTTAACCTTGGCGTCATTGCCCTTACTGCGGGCGGTATTGAGCGAAGCCAGCACCACGGAGGACAGAATGCCGATGATGGCAATCACCACCAGAAGTTCAATGAGCGTAAAACCTCCATTTGTTCTTATAAATTTCATATTTATGCGTTTTTAATTATCCTTTGTCTAGGATTTATACATTATACTCTAAACGCCCACTGAATTGGCAATATCGTATATGGGGATAAGAACCGAGGCCAGAAGCACCCCGATGCCGAGGCCTAAAAGCACTATCATGACCGGCTCGATGAGCCCGACCAAGGTATCTACGGCATTGATAACCTCCCGCTGGTAAAATCTGGCCATCGTCTTAAAAATATTCTCGAGCTCTCCCGTTTCTTCGCCCACTTTAATCATCTGGACCAAAAGACTCGGAATTTCGGCATGCCGCGAGAGCGATTGGGAAAGTGAGCTGCCGCCTTTGACCGCCGAGAGACTCTCGTTCATAATCTCTTTATAGACCGCGTTGCCCACCACTGACGAGGTAACCTCGATAGCTTTGACCATAGGGATGCCGGAGAGGATCATGGTGCTCATATTATCGGCGATAACAGATAGATAAAGCTTTTTATAAAGGTTTCCGAAGTAAGGAATCTCAAGCTTGAAGCGGGCCCAAGACGCGGTACCGGCCGGAGTCCTGACAAAGCGCGCGGCAAGATATCCGGCCACCACTATGAGAGCGGAGAGAATCAGGCCGAAGTCGACAAAGAAACCGCTCGTACCCAAAACAATTTTGGTGTAAAAGGGAATCGGCTGGCCGCTCTCAACGAGGATTACGCCTATTTTAGGAATAATATAGGTGAACATAAGCGTCATCACCGCCACGAAGACGGTGATGACGAATATCGGATACACCAAAGCGTTCTTGACCTTGGAAAGCACCTCGTAGTTGCGGTCCAGGTGGTCGGCAAGATAATTAAATGTCTCTTGGAGCTTCCCTGTCTCCTCTCCGGACCTGACCATGTTGGCGTAAAAGTCGGAGAAGATATCCGGATGTTTGGCAAGAGCCTTCGAAATGGTGCTACCGCCCTGAAGGTCGGCTATTATTTGCTCGAGGCTCTTGCGCAGGAACGGATTCTCCACTTCGACGGAAAGCAGGGTAAAAATTTTAAGAGCCGAGACCTGCGCGTCGAAGAGCAGCGCCATCTGCTTGGAGAGAATGACTATGTCTTTATTCGGGACTTTCGCTCCGATAGAAAGTTTCTCCCACCAACGGGCCTTCTCGGCCGGCTCGATCTCCGCGATGATAAGTCCGCGCTTCTGCAAGGACCCTACCGCCACATCGAGCGAGACCGCCTCGATCGAGCCGGCCGCCCTTTTCCCCGAATTTTCCAACGCTTGATAATTGAACAGCATTTAAATTTTTAAATATTTAAATATTTCAGAGCATCCGCTCGAGCGTGCGCGGAGAGGTCGAGTAAAGAAACGCATTTTCGACGGTAATCTCGCCCTTGCGGACCAATTCCGCGAGCGACCGGTTAAGGTCTATCATGCCCTCTTCCGAGCCGGTCTCGATAACGGAATTAATCTCTTGCGTTCGTCGCTCGCGGATGAGATTGGCGATAGCGTTATTATTGATGAGCAGTTCGAAGGCGGGAATCAGTCCGCCGGAAATGCGCGGGACAAGCCGTTGCGAGAAAATGCCCAAGAGCGAACTGGCCAGCTGGATCCTGATTTGAGTCTGCTGGTCTGCCGGAAAGGAGTCGATGATGCGGTCCACCGTCTGTCCGGCGGTGTTGGTATGGAGAGTCGAGAGCACCAAGTGGCCGGTCTCGGCCGCCGAGACGGCGGTAGAGATAGTCTCTCTGTCGCGCATCTCGCCGATCATCACCACGTCCGCGTCTTGCCGGAACATGCCCTTAAGCGCCGAGGGGAAATCGGGCGTATCGATTTTTACCTCCCGCTGGTCAATGAGCGCTTTCTTGGGTTCGAAAACAAATTCAATCGGGTCCTCTATGGTGATGATGTGCTCCAGCCGCTCGCGATTGACTACTTCTATCATGGCGGCCAGCGTGGTCGATTTGCCGACTCCCACCGGCCCCACTACGAGGAAAAATCCCTGCTGGCGCTTGGCGAAGCTTTCGAGAATGGGCGGCAGATTAAGCTCCTCGAAACCTTTGATCTCCTTGGGGATAAGGCGCATAGCGACATTGATTCTGCCCATGGAGAGATACGCGTTGCAGCGGAAACGTCTTGATTTATCGTCGCTCCAAGCGAAGTTTGTTTCTTTGTCTTTCTCGAATTCTTCTTTATTTAAAGGACTAAACAGGATGGAAAGGAATCCCTTCATCTCCTCATTCGACAAAATCTGAAGTTTGACCAGAGGGATTAAGAATCCGGAAACGCGGATTATCGGGGGCCGGCTTTCGGAGAGATGGAGATCGGAGGCGCCCTCTTTGGCCACGATTTCCACCAACTCTTTCAACATTCTCTCCTGTTGCGAATTCATTTTATTTTCCGGCGCTTAGATTGGCGATTTTGAAAGTCTCCTCGACCACCTCGCTCGGGATCGAGGTCGCCTTGACGATATAACCTCTGATGCCGAGAGCTTTGGCTTTCTCTATTTTCTCTTTATTGCTCTCGTTGGTAAGCATGATAACCACCGAATCGGGAGCGAGGTTCTCCTTACGGATGGCAGCGAGGAGCTCCAGTCCGTCCATGGAGGGCATGATGATGTCTAAGATAAGAATGTCCGGATTTTTACCCTCGCGCAGCTTGCCGAGCGCTTCCGCCGAACCCACCGCCAAATCCACCTCCGCGCCCGCTTGCTCGAACTTCTTGCGGTACATCTCTAGGAGGAACTTGTCGTCGTCCACCAGAAGAATTGAATACTTTTTTGCCATCATCTTATTATAGCGTATTAATTTCCTCGAACGGCACGATTCTCCGCATCGCCTTAAGAATGGCGTCTTCTTTCATGGAAAGTACTCCCTTGTCCCGCGCCACTTTGTAAAGCTCCGGTTCCGCCGCGTTTTGAAGAATAGCCGTTTCCAGATCATTATCCATTTCGATGACTTCCGTAACGGCCACGCGGCCCGAGATGCCGGTCAGACACTCCTTAGTCGGCACTATTCCGTACATTTCTTTGCCGAAAGGAATTTCTTTTTTAAACTTTTCGGGCAGGTCTTCGAATTGCTTATCTATCATCAGTTTGATGGAATCTTTAATCTCTATGGCTTTGCCTCCGTCCGGGCAGAGCTTCCTTACCAGTCTCTGGGCCATGACAAGGATTAAAGTGGGAGCGATGAGATACGGCTCTACCCCCATGTTGACGAGGCGCGGTATCACTCCTATGGCATTGTTGGTGTGGATGGTGGAAAACACTAGGTGGCCGGTCAGCGCCGCTTGGATGGCGAGCTGGGCGGTTTCCTTGTCCCGTATTTCCCCCACCATGATGATATCCGGATCTTGGCGGAAAGTGGTGCGGAGACCGGTGGCGAAGGTATAGTCAATCTCGGGATAGATTTGCGACTGCGAGACGCCGTCGATGGAATACTCGATCGGATCCTCGAGCGACAGGACGTTTCGATGGTCGCGGTCCAACTCGTTAAGCATGGCGTAGAGAGTGGTGGATTTGCCCGAGCCGGTAGGTCCCGAGATGAGAATAAGTCCGTACGGACGCTTGAGCGCCTCTCTGATTATCTTGAGATTCTTCTCCGAGAACTCCAGGTCGTCCAAGGTCCTGATGCCTTGGGATTGATCGAGAATACGCATGACTATCTTCTCGCCGTAATAGGTCGGGAAGGTGGAGACGCGGAAGTCGATTTTCCGCTCCGCGATAGTGGCGGAGAATCTGCCGTCCTGCGGTTTCCTTTTTTCATCGAGACGCATGTTCGAGAGAATTTTGATGCGCGCCACCACCGCCGAATGGACTTTGAGCGGGAGAATGAGCGAGGTATTAAGTTCTCCGTCCACGCGGAAGCGCACGCGCACGTTCTCCCGCGTCGGCTCGATGTGGATGTCGGAAGCCTTGCCTTCGGAGGCGTAACTTACGATGGTGGCGACGATTTTCGTTACCGGAGCATCTTCGACGATTCTGGCGGTTTCGGTCTTTTCTTCCGCTCCACTTTCCTTGGATTTTTTGGATTCCGAGGTGGCTTCGGTGGAGAGCTCGGACTCAAGCTCCGAGAGCGACTTGGTTACTTCCCCCGATAATCCTTCGTACTTCCCGAGCGCGGTTTGGAAATCCTCTTCGTTTATGGCGTAGAGCTTATAAGGCATGCCAATCTTGGCGGAGATGAAGTTTAACGCATCCCGCGCTTCGAGATCATTCGGATTAAGGGCCCCGACCTCGAGCACGCCGTCCTTGATTCCAAGCGGCACTATCCGGTAGTGGATGGCCGAGTCTTGGGGAATAAATTCAAGAACATTGCCCGCGATTTCGACATTTTTTAGGCTTTTGGTCGCAATAGACATAAAAGGGGCATAAAGGAAGCGTGTTTAATTTAATCCACGCCTAAACGTTCGAAGGGATTGGCTCTGCCCACTGGTGCTTCTGGCAGAGCGGTGCTCCAGTCGGATAGATTGCGGTAGCTTAAACTTGAGAAAAGTTCTTGGTTCAAAGTTACCTTAGAGAGACCGTTGGAGAGTTGGAGCAGGTCCGCTCCCAGAGCTCTAGAGAGCGCGGCCGGAGTTTCGGTAAGCCAATAAGTTTCTACCGTGATGCCGTGTTCGTAAAAGCCGGTCTCGCTTACCCTGAAGGATGCTCTCTTTACGTCCATGACGCGCAGACTTTTCTCCAAGTCGGACAGAAAGCTCGTAAAGTTTCCGTAATTGGAAACGAAACTGAAGGAGACCGCCACCTTCCCGTAGGGCAGAGCGTACTCGGGAAGCTGCGGCAGACTGACTCCCCGATCGACATCGGTCTCGACCTTAACGTCACTTATGGAAATGCCGTGAGCTGAAGCGATAGTTTCAAGGTCAAGAGCCAGACGCACGCTGTCGACATTGTCCGGCAAAACTTTAGTGAGCCGGTCCAACTCGACTGGAGGGATCTTTTCGTAATCAACGAGTAGCCGGTCGCGGGTTTCGGCGATTTTTTCCACGTTGTCGATAATCTCACTATATTCGGCCGCCGTCGCGCGCAATTCTTTAGCTTGGCGGTATTGCGGTCTGGTAAAAGTGTAGAAGAGGCCGAGAGCGAGAAGTATTAAGATGAGGGGTTTTATTCTCATATTAGTTGTTCGGGGTCGAAGTGGCTTGCGGCCCCGCCGAGGACGGGGCGGGTAAGGACAAGACCGAGCGGCCGTAAGAAAGGAGCAGCGGGTCGACGGAGAGTTTGAGGGAAAATGCGACATTACCGTTCTGGTCGAGATTAAGATCCGAGAAGATGGGGTCTTTGAATTGATTATTCTGGTTTATAAGTTCCGCTTGGAGAGCTAGGTCGGCATAACCGCGGGCAACGCCCCCGAGTGTCAGCTCCGGCCCCTTCTCCGTAACGGAGAAATTGAATTCGGTAAAGCGCACCGTTTTAGGCGTCGAGGACTCGAGAAACCTGAAAAGCGGAGAGATGATGCGATGGTTATTAATGAGAGTTTGGGTAGAGATTATGCGGCTATCGAGCTTGATAAGCTCCTCCACTCCTCCTTCCGCGATATCCGCCCTGACACTCTCAAGACCCGCTTCCATTCCGGCTATCCGCTGGTTTAAATAAAATTTATAGAGAAACACTCCGGCGGCCGAAATAACCGAGACGGCAAAAATCAGCGTCGACGCAAGCGTTACTAAGTCGCTCTTGGCGAATCTTCTCGCCTGCGGCATGGGGGAATCAATTCCAACCGGCCCCTTGGGAATGAAAGATGATTGAAATTTCGGAGGCATTTGTCTCTAAATTATAGAACAAAAACAGAAAAGCGCCCGATATCAGATGTTGATAACAAGCGCTTCTCAAACGACAACGAGGTAGGTCATAGGCGCCTCAATCCGCGGCAGCGGCCAACGCGCGTTCCACGATCCGGTTGCGAATGCGCTTTTCGAGACCGGCAAACACTTCCACTTGAGCTCCGATGAGTTCGTCGGCAATCTGAGTGTATGCGTACATCCACTCTTCCGGCGTAAGGTGCCCCCGCTTGCCTTCGGCAAGCAGTCGGCCTTCGATGATTAAAAAATTCTTGCGCCGTGCGATTTCAGTCAACTTAACCACCTCCCTTCCTAAACACAAGGGTAGCATACTTACTCTCCCTCCGCAAGGCGGCGGAGGGCGAGGCCGATGGCTACGGCAAACTCCGGACCGATATCATGAAGAATTTTGTCGAGAAAGGCCGGCGCCGATACTTTATTGAAAGGCATGCCGGTCTCCACTTCAGTCTTCAAATCAATTTGGGCGAGCTCTCTAAGGCCTTTGAGCGCCGCGCCGCCGCCGACTAAAATAGTTTTAGCCACCGTCTTGTTGTACTTCTTCTCGAAGGCGAGCACGACATTATTTATTTCCGCGAAGATATAGTCGAGCACCAATTTTATCACGTCCGTAAGGTCTTGGTCGGAACCCGTCAGTCCGACCTCTCTTTTCATTATCTCCGCCTGCTCAACCGGCACGCCGAGAGATCTGGCTAAGGCGGCGGTAATATCCTGCGAGCCGCGGCTGACGGTGTGCGATGCTTTGATAACGCCTCTTTCGACGATGTAGAGCTTGGTGGTGGCCGCGCCCATATCCATGATGAGCACCGGCCGCAGGGCCTCATCGAGCACCGAGCGCTGCGTGGAGAAAAGCTCTATTTCGAAGAATCCGGCGTCGAGTCCCGCGACTTCAGCGATTTTCTGATACCGCGCGATAGTCTCGTTGTGTATGGCCACCACCAAGACCTCAATCTTCCCCGAGACAGAAGCCGTCTGGGAGACGGCTTCTGTCTCACCTGACGATTCCACTTCGTTTCTCGGAATAACCGACCAGTCAAGCGTCACTTCCCCTATCGGCACCGGAATGTATTTGCGCGCCTCAAACGGCACCATGGTGGCAAGCTCTTGGGAACTTACCGGCGGCATCTCGATTACCGACATGAGAGAGGAAGCGAAAGGAATGGAGAGCCCGGAGCGCTTGGTGGTAATGTTGACCTCCCTCTCTTTCATCAGGTCCGTCAGAGCAAGGGCTACCTTGTCCGGAGAAAGCTGAACCGCTTGGCCGATAGCGGCGCCTCCATAAGGGCCGAGAGCGAGAGCACCGTAAGTCTCGAGAATCGCCTGCGCGCCCTTCTTTCTCAACTGGACGATTTTTATGGCGGACGAGCCGATGTCAACACCGATAACGCGCTCTTCGCTTTTTTTGCCGAATAGACCGGTAAACAAAGACATTTGATAAGATTATAGCATGTGGATTTTAGATTTTTTATTTCCGAAGAGTCCGCGAGCTATCGAGCTGGAGTCACTCCCTCTTGAATCTCTGCCGGTAAACTTATCGGAGTCGGAGGATGGCGTTACGGCATTATTTAATTATTCGCATCCGGTGGTAAAAGAGATTATCTGGGAGATAAAGTACGCCGGCAACAAAGTGCTTTCAGACCGCGTGGGGGAAATTCTTTATGACTTTATCGCCGCCGAACTTGAGGAACATAATATCTTCGGGAAATTTGAAACCGTGCTGCTTCTGCCGATACCAATTTCTGACAAACGCCGTTTCGAGCGCGGCTGGAACCAGTGCGAACTGCTTGCTGCCGCCGTCAAACGCCGCGATAAAGAAAACCGGTATAAATATCTGGCGAGACAACTCTCTAAGGCGCGCCACACCGAGAGCCAGACCAAGACTGCCACCAGAGAGGAGCGCCGAAAGAATCTCAAGAACTCCATGAAGGTTCTTAATCCCGCCGTGGTCGCGGGACGGTGCGTGGTGGCGATAGACGATGTCGTTACCACCGGCTCGACATTTGCCGAAGTGAGGCGCGCGCTAAAAGAAGCGGGCGCGAAAAAGATATTCTGCTTCGCGCTGGCGCATTAACGAGTACGGAGGAGAGTGTGCACTTTAATCACGCCGGCCACCGCGTAGTCCTCCCACTGGGTACCGAGCGCGGCGCTCTCGGGCTGCAGGAAACCGGTTACGGCAATGGTATCTTCGGCCTTAAGGTCGGTATTGGCATCCTGAATGCGGCTGATGTCGAGAGCATAATAGGAACCGTCGCGGGCGCGAACGCCCAGAGTGCAATCCCCTTCCGGCACGGTGCCGTCTTTCAAAGGCAGGCAACTGAAGTTGCCCGTGATGGTTCTGGAGCTGTCGACCTTTTCGTTGACGACCTTGTCCCAGCCGTTCCAAAGCAGGAAACCGAAGATGATAATAGCGGCCATAACCACCAGCCACACCGCGTTCCGGCGCAAAGCGCCGTGATTCTCGTAGTCATTCATAGCCACTATTATAGTGCGCACAATTTTTTTGGCAAATCGTGTTTTAATATAAGTAGATGTGTCGTCCAAATACACCTTGCCGACAACCAAGCTCTTCGTTGACCGGCTCGAACCGGATTATCGAGCCAATTGCCGCGAAGAGAAAATGACGGTTACCAGCGCCACTCGGCCAATCGTTCTGCAACCGTCTAACGCCCATCTCCTGTCGGTGCATCCGACCGGCATGGCTGTCGACTTGCGTGTGCCACCCAGCCGCTGTAGCAAGTGGTTCGACGGAACCCTTTGGCAACTGATGAGTATCGGAGTCATCAATGTCATCCGCGAGCACCTTCCGCCGCATTATCACGTCGCGGTCTTCCCGCCCAAATACTTGGAGTACGCGGCGCGGGAGAAAGGAACAAAGTAATTCCGACATATGCGCGATGCAGATGTCGGAATTTTCTATTGGCGGTGTATTCTTGAAATAGCTCGAACGGAATTCGCTCCTCGTCCGCGATTGCTCCGCAATCGGGACTAGGATGAATCGGGCGGCCTGCCCGCCGAAGCCTCGGCGCAGGCGAGGCAAAATGAATT